>JBNMJI010000044.1:0-10271 GCA_050873725.1 Roseburia sp. | reverse complement strand
GCCTTTGTATTTGCTGGTGTCATAAGAAACAGCAGGCATTGTCACGGTTACGGTGTTGCCATCACTTAATTCATAAGTTTCATCTGTGATGTAATTAACAAGGTCAATCTCATAAAGAGAAAGAATCTTATTTTCCCCGCAGTCAACGGTAATGGTGGAGTAGGTAATATCATTTTCCACGACTGGTGTTACCTTAATTCCAATATTCCACTGGTCTTTTTCCAAATCACTTACTTTAATTTTAGAAGCAGTGTCTTCTTTGATGGTATTGGATACCACCTCTTTTAAAGATTCTATCTTTTCTAATGTATCATCAGAAATATGGCTTTTGGCTTCCTCAGAAAGAATATCATATTTCTCGGTAAATTCCTGAATGGAGGAAATAGAAGAAATAATCTGTAAGGAATCCGGAATCAGTGTGGTGTCATTGTTTTTCATGGAATCTAAAAGCTCTGTGACTTTAGTATCCAAAGTATCATTAATCTCTTCGATTTTTTCACTGTCTGACTTGGTCAGCACCGTAATATCAAGGGTTACGGTTGGTGCATCAGCTGTTACATTGATGTTGTTCCAGTCATTGGTATTGTCACCATCATCGGTATCTCCATAAAGTACGTGTGGATAGGAAATGGTGATGTCCTTATCCTCTGTCGTAAGAGAATCTTTTGGATAGCTGATATAGTTCGTTACGTCTTTTGTTAAGCAGTTTGCATAATGGGCAACAACTTTCATTCCTTCGGAATCGAAGAGGTCACCCTCTTTGTAAGTGAGTTTGTCCGGCTGGCTGGTTACTTCAATGGAAGTAATTTTGCTTCCAACTGCCATCATATGAGCAGAGTCGTTTTTAAAATAAATGGTTCCGTCTTCATCTACGATTGGAGAACACAGTGCATACTGTGACTGTGCGCCGGATGGCGTAAACAGAACCGGAGCATAAAGCAGGGTATCATCATCATCAATACTAGTCTGTCCCGGACGGTCTTTAATAACACGTAATTTACCCGGTGTGTAGTTATCAAAGAAGTAAATATAGCAGTAATCGTCCTCATCTTCGTAGGCAGTGGTTAAAAGTCCGCTGGTCTGTGGGTAGCCCTGTGTCGGGCAGGTATAAGCAATTTCAAAGGAATCCAAATCAATAACGGTAATGTTGTGTCCGCTGTAAGCTCCAAACTGGGAATCACCTGAAACACCTACATAGGCACGACCATTGTATACAACAGGGGTAGAGGTACTCATACCGCCTAAATCAAGGGTTCTTAAGGAGTCCTGCTCTATGGTTCCATCATCATTTACATATACTTCATAGAAGCTGCCGCCTTTGGAAGTAAAGTAGAAGGCTCCGGTGGACTCATCACGGGAAATGGAGGAACGGATATCTGCATTTAATCCATCCAGAGAATCAATGACGCTGCCGGTCAGTGGATCTAAGGATAAAAGCTGTGAGGTCTGGGCGGTATATCCGCTTACTCCATCATCAGTACCAACCAGCAGGTAATTATCGGTTACATAACATCCTGCCCAGTAGAATCCGCCCTTCTGCATATACTGCCAGGTTGCTTCTTTGGTTTCAGTAGGATTGTCCGGGTCCTCATCCTCTACAGAAAGGCAGACATAATCACAGTCTTTGGTTTCTCCACTCCAGAAGCCGGTATAAACATAGCCGTCATGATAGGTAATCGGGCTGTTTGGCTGTCCGTTTGTGGTACTTTTGAATACCCAGAGAGACTCTAGTGTTTCTGCATCAAAAGCCTGTACACGGCTGCCCGCAAGGGCTACAAAGATTTTTCCATCTGCATAGGTTGGCGGTGTAATATTGAATGCAGAAGTAGTTACCATGGTACCGGATGCAACAATCTCTCCGGTTGTTTTATCCATTTTTACAATGCTTTTATTAGATGTAAAATAAAGATAGCCATTTACAATAATTGGTGAACTTGGTGCGCCGCTTGCCCAGCCGGCACCGTATTTGGTTGCCCAGTAAAGCTCTGCTTCATCGGCTGTTTTAGGAGTAGGAGCACTGGTAATACCATTATTGTTGCTATTTCCACGGAAATCAGCCCAGGTGTCGTCAGATTTTTCTTCTTTGATCAGATTGATTTTAAGCTCCATATCCTGGGCAACAAAAGAATCTGTGTTATAGAGATAGCCATCTGCAAGAATTTTGTAGATGTAAGTACATCCCTTCATCAGAGTGTAGGAGCCATCTTCATTGGCAGGCTGTTCCACACCGGCGGTAGACAGAACCTTGATATTGGCATCCGGCACATCCGGAGTTAAAAGGAAGGAAACAGTTGCGCTTTCTTTTCGGTTTAAAGTAATGGTATATGTGCCTTTACTTCCATCTCCGTGAAGAACATCAATGGTAATTTCATTATTTTCTTCACTGACAGGAACAACGGTATCTGTTCCGCTGGTTGCTTCTTTTCCGTTAATTGCAAGAGAATAGCGGTAACTGCTTGTCTTATAAGTAGCAGCTTTTACAGTAAGCTCTGTTGTAGTATCTAAAATATCAACAGAGTAATTGTACTTACTTCCGTTAAAGGAAGGACTTAAGGTAAGAGCATTTCCATGGTCTGATATGGTAAGAGCAGAAAGACTTCTGCTTCTCTCAATATTTACTTTATAGGACTGGCTGACAGAACCATATTTGGCAGTCAGCGTAAAGGTATTTTTATTACTTCCAGCAGAAATCAGACTGCTTGCATATTTCTTGGAACCGGAAGTTAAATTTAAGCTTTTTGAAGAACCGGTAGAAGTATTGGTAGTAGCTGTTTTGTAGGTACCGGTCATGGCAGCACCTTTGGCATCAGCTGCTAAGGTTGCCGTTACATAAAGGCTGCTTGCAGTATCCGGAACGGTAATGGTAAATTCCTTGGTATCTGGGTCAAAATCCGTTAAATAAGTATTATTATTGTTATCTGTAAATACCACATTTTTCAGGAGATTGATTTCCGTCATTTCTATCGGAACTGTCAATGCGGCGCCATTTACGGTAAAGCTGCCGAAAGCGGTTTTATAACCATTTGCAGTAATAGAATAGGTATAAATACCATCATTTAACTTATAGGAGTTACCGGTGGAAGGTTTTACGGTATTACCATTGGCATCCTTTACGGTAATGGAAGAAGCAGTAACTGTATTCTTACCGGAAGTAATATTGAAATTTACTGCATAGGTTTTTGCAGGTACCGGAAGTGTTTTGCTAACAACAATAACAGAATATGGCGGAGCCACACATGGCTGTCCGGTATCAGAAGGATAATTGACATAAGGCTCTAAAGTCTGACCGGAGGAAACATAGTAGACACCTTCATCATTGAAGTTTAAGGTTATATTTCCATTTTCATCGGTAGTACCTGCATCTTCCCAGGCATAACCAAGATCGGAAGATACCTGGACAGTTTCACCCGGCATTGCTGCCGTAGAAGCACTTCCCGGATTACTTCCGGCAATATCAACCGGAGAAGCATACATATTTAAAGTGATATCATCACCGGGTCTTGCAGTTACATAGGTCTCATCAAAGGCTGCAAATGCACCATATGAATAAAAGGACCAGTCACTGAACATGGCAAAGTCCAGTTCATCCCCTTCATTTAAAAGAATGTAGTCTGCAGTTGCTCCCCATCCTTCATACATCAGCGGATAAGCGTGGTTGACATAATACATCAGGTTTTCATCATGTCCCCAGAACTGCTGCATATACATAGAGCCTGCACTACCTGTGATGGTAAGTGCTTCTGTTCCGATTTCCAATGGTGTGGAGTCCGGACAATAATAAGTTTCCAGAGCACGGATAATGGCATGCAGTACAGTTGGTTTCTGAATGACATTACCATTGTCATCATGTCTGGTGAAATCTCCAAGTCCATATTCGGATAAATCAAACCAGGATACCGTGAGCGGAACTCTGGTCATGGACGTCTGGTTTTCATCATTTCCCCAGGTGATAACACCATCGTTACTTAAGGTGAAGTAGACCGTAACGGATGATTCGTCGGTCTTAGAGTCTGCAACTTCGCCATTTTCGGTATCATACCCCGCAGCTAAAGCTGACATGCCGTTTGAAGTAAACAGCATTGATACACAAAGTATCAGGCAAAGCACAAAGCTTACAATTCGATTGCTTTTTTTCATAAAGTCCTCCTTAGAAATAAAATAAGCCATTTTCCGAAGAAAATGACTTTTACACAACAAACGAACCTGCAGACCCTTTATCTGCAGAACAATTTGCCGTCACCATTTTCCTCCGAAATGTATATAGCTGCAAATAAGGCAGGTCTCCTGACTCGAATTCAACCGCCGGCTTCTCCTTCCCAGTTTCCCAGTGGCTTACATCATCGTGTAAGTGAAGCCTTTGTCCTTCATACAGTAGCGGGGACTGCTACGGATTCACACCGTATTCCCTATTAATCGACGTACGTCGAACCTTAAATGCCCACTATGCAATTAAGTCGATAGTATCATACAACTATGATAAGCGCAAGAAACAAACAAAAAATTTCCTTGAAAAATGGAAAATGGTCTGTTATTTTATATAACTAGAATTATTGTATTAATTTTCACATCATATGAAAAATTGTATGATAGTTTAAAAACAATGCTACACATTACCTGTAAGAACTGCTAAGAATTTCATAGAAAATGCAGGTTTTTCCGGCAACCGGTGCAAAGTCGCATCCATGCTCCAATTGCACCTTGCCGCCACATCCATGTGCCGGCATTGCCTGTTTTTGATGAAATTCCAAGCAGTTCTAACAGGCAATGTTCATGCATTTGTTTTTAAATTACGATACAATTTTAGCAAATTGATTTAAAAATAATAAAGAAAAGGATAGTCATGAAAAAAAACTGGAAGAACATATCACTGCAGGTGATTCTCACCATACTGATTGCGCTTGCCATCGCAGGCGGCATTCAGGTTATGAGAAGCCAGCAGATATTAGAACCGGACAATCCAATACAGGGGATTTCAGAGAAGCGTTCCCATGACCTTTCGGTGGAAGAGACCGATTTCAAGCTGGAGGCAGATACCTATGATGCCGTAATGAGTGCCACTTCACTGATTCAGGAGAATCCCAAAGATGAGGCAGCTAAGGAAGAGGCTGAGGTGACGGGCGAGAATAGTGAATTTTCTGAGGATGGAGAGCCTTCTGCAGATATGGAAAACGGTGCAGCAGATGGTGGTGCAGCAGGCGGCGATACCACAGGAAATTCTTCCGATGCCGCAGATGGAAATGCAGGAGAAAACGGGGATGGCAGCGGAACAACCGATGGAAACGGCGGCGGAGTCGGAGAGTTAGATGAGACTGACCTTGCATATTTTACCACCAGCATTATCGATGGTGAAACCGTGACGAATCCCGAATATGAATTTACGATTCGACACCTGAATAAGAATCTTACGGTAAAAGGCGTCTATGTTTATCTCAATGGAAAGCTGGATTTGCAGTTTGACGGGGCAGTGACCTTATCGGAAGGAAAAAATAATATCCGTATTTCCGTAAGATACCAGGATGAAAAAGGAAAATATATCAACGTATTCAAGCTGTATAAAGTCTACCTCGGAAACAAAGATGATGCGGATGATTCCAAAGAGGAAGAGGAAGTAAAGCCGGATGATATCAGGATTACCACCAGTATTTCAGATGGGATGGAAGTCAGTGAGCGGGAGTTTACTTTTACGGCAACGGCAGAGGATACCAGTGGAAAGACCTATCCGGTTACGGCAGTCTTAAACGGAAGCACCATAAAGGATCATTCCGGCAGCGAATACCATTGTTATCTTAATAAAAAGAAAAATACCATCCGCTTTCGAGTTTCCCTAAAGGATGGCAAAAAGGCAGAGTGGATTTATCATGTTTACTACATTCCACAGACGACGCCGGAGACAGCACCGGTCATTATTACCAATCTGACGGATGGCATGGTTTCAAATACTTCCGGTTACACGCTGGATATTTCTGCCAATGATTACGAAGGAAACCGCATTTACTATAATAATCTTACGGTAAAGCTCAATGGAACTTCTCTTTATTACAGTTGGGCAACCGATGAACTTACCAGCTACTGGCTGGAATTGGAAACCGGCGATAACACCGTATCCATCCGGGCAGAGGATGAGGCAGGACGCTACACGGAACAGGTTTATCACATTATATATACACCGGCGGATGCCAATGTGCCGATTGGAAGCATACAGGTCAGCGTGGAGGCAGGAACGGTGGGACTTGGAACGCTGATTGCACCGCAGGAGATACCGATTTATGCGGATGTTCCGTTCTCTTACTATTTTGTCTCACTGATGGATAACAATGGATTCATATATGTGAACGGTGGAAGCGTGGATCAGGGCTTCTATTTACGTTCCATTGGAAAGCCCGGTTTTGCAGCATCGGCGGCAGTTCCGGAGGATTTGCGGGCGCAGATAGATATTGATGGACTGATGTGGATGGGAAATGAAAGCAGTGACAGCCTTGGCGAGCATGATTATACTCAGGGCAGTGGCTGGATGTACTCGGTCAATGGAAAATACTGTAATTATTCCATGTCGGATTATCATCCGCAAAATGGGGATGTAGTAAGAATCCGTTATACTCTTGCCAATGGAAAAGACATTGGCGGATATACTTCAACGGGGACCGGAAATGGCAATATCAATTCAAATTATGCGAAGGAGTGGTAGGAAAATGATGCAGGAAAATACGACAGCAATTTTAAACGAAGTAAAGAAAGTAATTGAAGGAAAAGATGAAGTAGTTGAGAAAATCTTTATGGCGGTACTGGCTCAGGGACATGTACTCTTAGAGGATGTGCCGGGAGTGGGAAAAACCACCATGGCGCTGGCATTTGCCAAAGTACTGGGATTAGAGTGCAAGCGAATCACATTTACCGTAGATACCATGCCTTCCGATGTAACCGGATTCAGTGTTTATGAGAAAGAAAGTGGCGCACTTTCCTATCATCCGGGCCCGATAATGACCAATCTTCTCTTAGGAGATGAGATTAACCGTACTTCCAGCCGTACTCAGGCAGCACTTCTTGAAGCAATGGAAGAAAAACAGGTTACTATCGACGGAATGACTTACCCTCTGCCGGAGCCATTTGTGGTAATCGCAACCGAAAACCCGATTGGAAGCGCCGGAACCCAGTATCTGCCGGAGTCCCAGTTAGACCGATTTATGATAAAAGAGCATATGGGCTATCCGGATTTTGAAAGCCAGATTCGTATTTTAAAAGAGCGTCATTCCAGTAATCCGCTGGATAAAATCGTATGTATGACGGATGCGGCAGGACTGACCGCCATGCAGAAGGAATGTGAGCAGGTAGAAGTGGCAGATGCCATTTACGAATATGTGACAAGACTGGTAGAAGCAACAAGAACCATGGAAGCAATCACCCTTGGAATCAGTCCCCGTGGTGCCCTGGCACTGTGCCGTATGAGTAAAGCCCATGCCTATGTATCCGGCAGGGATTATGTGATTCCAAAAGATGTATTCGAAGTATTTCCTGATGTCTGCGCCCACCGAATCAGGCTTTCTGCAAAAGCAAAAATGACAGAAGTAACAGCAGAAAGCTGCTTAAAGGAAATTTTAGCACAGACAGAATTACCGAAGATCATGCAGTAAGGAGCCGGAAAAATGGGATTCAGACGATTCACCTATGTAATCGGAATTATAATATTGTTTCTTCTTGCCATTTATTTTAATACGCCGGCAGGGTTTGCGATACTTGCAGCAGGCATCCTTCTGATTCCGATCAGCGGACTTTTCTTACTGCCCCTTCGGCATAAGGTGAAGGTAACCCTTGAAGTTGTGGAGGTAAAAGAGAAAAGTCTGGTGGTAAGCGTGCATGCGGAAAATAAAAGCATTTTCCCGGTGTCTCTTTTAAAAGGAACCTTGTATACAAGAAATACCTTAACCGGCGAGGAAAAAGGACTGCCTTTGTCATTTACGATAAACGGCCATGGTGCGGAAAACAGTTCCTGTGCCATAGAGGTTGCAAACTGCGGGAAGTACAGATGCAGCATAAAAAATGCGGCATGCTATGATATGTTATCTTTCTTTCATTTCCGGTTAGCGGATACGAAAGAAACTGCAACATTAATTCTGCCGGACATGTTTCCGATGGCAGCTACGGTACGCATGAATGCAGCAAATGAAGATATACCGGAATATGAAATGACCACAAAAGGCTCGGATTTAAGCGAAGTATTCGGGCTGAAGGAGTATCAGCCGGGGGATAAGCTTCATGCCATTCACTGGAAGGCAAGCAGCAAATTCGATACGCTGGTGGTCAAAGAAGGCTCAAAATCCATGGAGCAGTCGATCTATCTCATCTGGAATCCGGGAAAAAATGCACTTTCTCCGGAAGAGAAAAATGCGCTGGCAGAGGTTTACGTCTCAGTTGCCTGCAATCTAATCGAACAAAAAGTGCCATTATACTTAGGATTCTATGAGGAAAACTTGGTAAAATGTAAAAGTAACTTCCGCATTGTAAGACTTAATTCCGGGTAGCTGACGTTAGTCTTACATGGTATTCTATAACTGCAGTGGATTCCTTCTTTGTATGAAGGAGGATTAACATATGACTACTACTAAATACAATAAGAAACATTTAACTACTACTCAAAGAATTAAGATTGAGGATGGATTAAACAAAGGACTCAGCATCGCTGCTATCGGACGTCTGATTGAGAAGAATCCAACAACTGTCAGTAAGGAAGTTAAGAAATATCGTACCTTTCAGCCTCGTGATAAAGAAAAGCTTCCCCTCAAATGTGCCCGCTTCAAAGAATGTAGCATGCGTTTTCTGTGTGATAAGAAGGATTGCGTAAAACTCTGTAAGTCCTGTTTTGATGCATCATCTAATTATAAGCAGTTAAAGTGTACTTTCCTTTGTCCTGATTATCTGGAACCACAATGCGAAACCCTAAGTAAAGCTCCACATGTTTGCAATGCCTGTTCTAAAATAAAGTATTGCAACAAAACAAAAGCTTTTTACATTGCTCAAAACGCAGACCGAACTTCTCAGGACCTTCTTGTATCCTGCCGTTCAGGACTAAATCAGGAACCGGCAGATATTGCTATGCTGGATTCCCTTATTTCACCGCTGTTGAAACAAGGGCAGTCTCTGGCACACATTTATGCCTTCCACGGACATGAGATACCATGCTGTAGAAAGACTCTTTACAATTACATTGACCAAGGCGTATTTACTGCCAGAAACGTGGATTTGCGACGCAGAGTCCGCTATAAATGCAAACCGCGTAAGAAAAGCACCAGAGTTAGTCTGGCAGCCAAAGAGTTCCGCATTGGACGAACCTTTGAAGATTTTCAGAAATATATTTCTCAAAATCCCGGCATATCCGTTGTAGAGATGGATACGGTTGAAGGTGGTAAAGATAACAGCACGCAGGTATTTCTAACCATGATGTTTCGTAACTGCCATCTTATGCTTATCTTTGTTCTTGAGGAAAAAACACAGGCATGTGTAACAGAAGTATTTGACACTTTATGTAAGCATCTTGGTATTAAAATATTTCAGGAATTATTTCCAGTAATTCTTACCGACAATGGTATTGAATTTCAATTTCCACCTCGTTTAGAATGCGATGAAAATGGAGAAATCCGGACAAAAGTATTCTACTGCAATCCAAACAGCTCCTGGCAAAAAGGGATGATTGAAAAGAACCATCAATACATAAGAGAAGTAATTCCAAAAGGGAAAAGCCTTGATTCATATGAGCAGGCGGATGCAACCTTATTAATGAATCATATCAATAGTGAAGCAAGAGACAGCTTAAATGGATGTACTCCATTTAAGCTGTCCCAACTGCTCCTGAATAGGAAACTCCATAAGCTTTTAAAGCTAGTGGAAATACCACCGGATCAGGTGACGCTGAAACCGGCGTTACTAAAAAAATAAGTTTATAGTATAGAACGGAATCCGCTGCGGAAGTTAATCTTACACAAAAACGGCATGCGGAATTCAGTTTTACACACTTTTTCGGATGTCCATTAATCATGCAGAAAATGAACAATTACACGATAAGTATACACGTTTTTATGATAATGGTAAACACCGTATTACTGCATTAAGCCTTACAAACAAAGGAATTATAACAAATGCGGAAGTTACTTTTTCACATGACGATAAAATCACAGTTAATCCATTTAATAAAGTCAAATATATCTCAAAAACAGATATATCAAATGTAAATGCAGTATCTGCTAACACCATTTTACAATTGTTAACCACAGCACATTGAT
>JBNMJI010000043.1:0-10310 GCA_050873725.1 Roseburia sp. | reverse complement strand
CGTACCGCAGAATATGGTATCGCTGCCCACTGGAAATATAAGGAAGCTGCCAATAACGGCGGCACAGTGGCTACTACCAAATCAGAGGAAGAGAAGTTAAGCTGGCTGCGCCAGATTCTCGAATGGCAGAAAGACATGTCAGATAATAAAGAGTTCATGAGCCTGTTAAAGAGTGATTTGAACCTCTTTTCCGATACCGTATTCTGCTTTACTCCGTCCGGCGATGTAAAGAACCTGCCAACGGGTTCCACACCGGTAGACTTTGCGTACAGTATCCACTCGGCAGTTGGAAATAAAATGATTGGAGCCAAGGTAAATGGAAAATTAGTTCCAATCGATTATGAGATTCAGAACGGTGACCGTATTGAGATTATCACATCCCAGAATTCCAAGGGACCGAGCCGTGACTGGTTAAATATTGTTAAGAGTACACAGGCGAAAAATAAGATTAACCAGTGGTTCAGAAGTGAATTAAAAGAAGAAAATATCGTAAAGGGCAAGGAACTGATTGCCCAGTATTGTAAAGCAAAATCCATTAATCTTACGGATATTAACAAACCGGAATATCAGAGCAAGGTTATGCGGAAATATGGATTCCATGACTGGGATTCCGCACTTGCAACCTTAGGACACGGTGGACTGAAAGAAGGTCAGGTCGTGAATAAGATGCTGGAGGAGTACCGGAAAGACCACCCAATCCAGCTTACCGATGAGGATGTACTGAACAATGTATCTTCCGAGAATAAGGATAAGGCAGTTCCGCAGAAATCCAAGAGCGGCATCATTGTAAAGGGACTTTATGATGTGGCAGTGCATTTCTCCAAATGCTGCAGCCCGGTACCGGGAGATGAAATTGTAGGATTTGTCACAAGAGGCCGTGGTGTATCCATTCACCGTACCGATTGCATTAATATCATGAACCTTTCCGAACTGGAAAAAGTGCGTCTGATTGATGCAGAGTGGCAGCAGGGCGCAGAGCATGGTGATAATGGACTGTATCTTGCCGAGATTAAGATATTTGGTAACAACCGTACCGGACTTTTAGTAGATATTACCAGAATTTTCACCGAACGGGAAATCGATATCAGTTCCATTAATTCCAAGACCAGCAAACAGGGCATTGCGACCATTTCTATTTCCTTTAATACCAAAGGCAAAGAGGAATTGAGCAGCTTAATAGAAAAAATCCGTCAGGTAGAGAGCGTGATAGATATTGAACGTACTACCGGCTGATAGAGCATTGGCAAAATAAATTGCTGATTTATGAAAAAGCCAAAGTCAGTTGTTATTATAGAAGAGGAAAAATATGACAGAACAGACAGAAGTATTACGATATATTGTGGGACCGGTCTGCACTAACTGCTATCTTCTGGTAAATCATAAGACAGGAGAGCTTCTTGTGGTAGACCCGGGAGACCAGGCACAGTTGATTGAAAAGCAGATTGAGAAAACCGGAGCAAAACCGATGGCAATTCTTCTGACCCATGGACATTTTGACCATGCGGGAGCAGCAGAAGAACTTGCTGATAAATACCAGATTTCCATCTATGCCCATGAGGCAGAGAAGGAGACTTTGGAAGACCCGAGACTCAACCTTTGTGGCATGATAGGAGAGCATAAGGTTTATCATGCAGACATTTTCGTAAAAGATGAAGAAGTATTAAATCTTGCAGGATTTTCCATCCGTGTATTTTTTACACCGGGTCATACCATTGGTGGATGCTGCTATTATATTGCAGATGAGAAGATTCTTTTCAGCGGAGATACGCTGTTTCAGGAATCCGTGGGAAGAACCGATTTTCCGAGAGGAAGTGCATCGGATTTAATCCGGGCAATCAGAGAGAAACTGATGCCGCTGCCGGATGACGTGACCGTGTATACCGGACATGACGAAAGCACTTTAATTGGCTATGAGCGGATGCACAATCCGTATTTATAAGGACGAACCATGATAACAGTATTATTAGATAAAGCAGAATTTGAATATGATATCCATTCGCTGGTAAAGGCATTTTATCCGAAGGAAGATGTATATGTTTCCACGAAGGATAAGGAGAAAAAAGAAGAGCCGGTACATTATCATATGGATGTACAGTTTGCGCCGGAAGAAATCATTTTTTCCTGGAAAAAGGTGGAGCCTTCAGAAGAAAATGAAAATCAGACCGGAATTACAAAACGTGTGGCAGTAGATTATACAAACCGTAAGGAGACCAAGAACAGCTTAAAGCGGACACTGTATCAGCTGCTGTCAGAATATACCGGAGTGGAACTTCCATGGGGAAATCTTACCGGTATCCGTCCGACGAAGATTCCGATGGCACTTTTAGAAGAGGGGAAGAACGAGGAAGAAATTGCCCGCTATATGAAGGAAACGTATTTTACCTCCGATGAGAAGATAAAGCTCAGTATTGAAATTGCAGAGCGGGAGTTGGAACTTTTACACAAACTGGATTACGAGGAAGGTTACAGCCTTTATATCGGAATTCCGTTTTGTCCAACGACCTGCCTTTACTGTTCCTTTACTTCTTATTCCATGTCAGCCTGGAAGAATCGCATGGATGACTATTTAAGTGCACTGGAAAAGGAATTGGATTATACAGCAGTCAAATTTGCACATAAGAAATTAAACAGCATTTATATCGGTGGTGGAACACCGACCACATTAAATCCGCAGCAGTTAGACCGGCTGATTCGTAAGATTAAGTGCAGTTTTGATTTGTCTGATCTGGTGGAATTTACGATGGAAGCCGGAAGACCGGACAGCATTACAAAAGAGAAACTTATGGTGCTTCGCAATCATGATATCAGCAGAATTTCCATTAATCCACAGACCATGAAGCAGGAAACTTTGGATTTGATTGGACGGCATCATACAGTACAGCAGACCATTGACAGCTTTTATCTGGCAAGAGAATTAGGCTTTGATAATATCAATATGGATTTAATCGTAGGACTTCCGGGAGAGAGTCTTTCGGATGTAGCAGATACCATGGAAGTAATCCGGAAATTATCTCCGGATAATCTGACGGTTCACTCCCTTGCCATCAAGCGTGCAGCGAGACTGAATATACAAAGAGAGCGTTATCAGGATTTTGAAATTGTCAATACCGCAGACCATATTGCACTGACTTCAAAAGTAGCAGAAGAAATGGGACTTTTCCCATATTACTTATACCGCCAGAAGAATATGGCAGGAAATTTTGAAAATGTAGGTTATGCAGCACCGGGAAAGGCCGGTGTATACAATGTTCTCATTATGGAGGAAAAACAGAGCATCGTAGCCTGTGGCGCAGGTGCATCCACGAAGCGTGTCTGGGTACAGCCAAATCCGGATGGCACACACCGGATTGAACGTGCTGAGAATGTCAAGGATGTAGCGCAGTATATCGCAAGAATTGATGAGATGATTGAGCGTAAGAGCAGGCTTTTTACAAAGGAATAAAAGCGGTTGACATATCAGGACACGAAAAATATAATAGTTCTGTATGAAAACAAATATATAATAAGAAAAAATAGATAAAATGCTTATCTCGGAAAATGGAGGAAATCTCATGGCATTGAGTAAGAAGCCGGTTACAGGCATGAAGGATATTTTACCGGAGGAGATGCAGATTCGTGATTATGTGCAGAATGTAATCAAAGAGACCTACCGGAGTTTTGGATTTACACCAATTGAAACTCCTTGTATGGAGAATATTGCAAACCTCACAAGCAAACAGGGTGGAGAAAATGAAAAACTTATTTTCAAAGTATTAAAACGTGGTGAAAAGCTGAACTTAGAGACAGCAGAAAAAGAAGAAGATGTGGTGGATTTTGGTATGCGTTACGACCTTACCGTTCCGCTGGTAAGATTCTATTCCAATAACAGTAACCAGCTCCCATCCCCGTTTAAGGCATTACAGATGGGAAATGTATGGCGTGCTGACCGTCCTCAGAGAGGCCGTTATCGTCAGTTCATGCAGTGCGATATTGACATTTTAGGAGAGCCGTCCAATCTGGCAGAGATTGAGCTGATTCTTGCGACAACCACGACCCTCGGCAAGATTGGATTTAAGAATTTTGAAATCCGGATCAATGAACGCCGTATTTTAAAAGCAATGGCAGCTTACAGCGGATTTCCGGAAGAAAGTTATGACCTTGTATTTATCATCTTAGACAAGATGGACAAGATTGGACTGGATGGAGTTGCAGAAGAACTGAAAAAAGAAGGCTTTGCAGATGAGGCAGTCAATAAGTACTTATCCTTATTTGAAAAAGCAGAAGGTACCGAAAACGGACTGGTTACCTTATGTGATACCTTAATTGAGGCAGGATTCTTAGAGGAAGAAGTAAAACAGAACCTGACTGAGATTATTGACAGCGTAGAAGCAACCAAAGCAGCAGATTTCAAGATGGTATTTGACCCGACTTTAGTACGTGGTATGGGTTATTATACCGGAACTATTTTTGAAATAGCGATGCCGGAGTTCGGCGGAAGCTGCGGCGGCGGTGGCCGTTATGATAAAATGGTTGGAAGATTTACCGGCAACGATGTACCGGCATGTGGATTTTCCATCGGATTTGAGAGAATCATTCTTCTGCTCTTAGAGAGCGGATTTAAGATTCCGGGACAGGCAGCAAAGAAGGCATATCTTATTGAAAAGGGATATCCGGCAGACAAGCTGCAGGAGGTAATTGCACAGGCTCAGAAGGAACGTTCCGAAGGAACCCAGGTATTAGTGGTTCGTATGAACAAGAACAAGAAGTTCCAGAAGGAAAAGCTTACGGCAGAGGGTTATGAAGAATTTGTAGAGTTTTTTAACAAATAAGAGAAGTGAAAGATAACAGCGTCGGAAGCAGAGATGTTTTCGATGCTGTTTTTTTACGCAAGTAGCGAGAAAAATCGCATTTCTCGTAGTTATGAAGTTGCCAAGCATCCGTAAGAAGCTGCCGGTGGCAGGTTCTGTAGGACTGGTAAGAAAAGGAGAAGAGATTATGAGTAAAATTGTGGGAATTGATTTGGGAACAACCAACAGTCTGGTAGCAGTGTGGGAAGAAGGACATGCACAACTAATACCAAATTCTTTTGGAGAATTACTGACACCAAGTGTGGTTAGTGTTACACCGGAAGGAATTACATATGTCGGTAAAGTGGCAAAAGAGAGAATGGTAACACATCCGGAGGAAACGGTAGCTTCTTTCAAACGTTTTATGGGAACGGCAAAAACGTATCAGTTAGGAGAAAGAAATTATAAGCCGGAAGAGTTGTCTGCAATGGTTTTAAAACGATTAAAAGAAGATGCTGAGCGTTATCTGGGAGAACCGGTGGAAGAAGCGGTAATCAGTGTTCCGGCATATTTTAATGATATGGCACGAAGAGCAACAAGAAATGCCGGAGTTCTTGCGGGACTGAAAGTAGAAAGAATTATTAATGAACCTTCAGCAGCTGCACTTGCCTGTCATGAGATGCGGCAGGAAGAAGAGAGCACCATGCTGGTATTTGATTTTGGTGGTGGTACATTAGATGTTTCGCTGGTAGAGTGTTTTGAAAATATCATAGAAATAAAGGCGGTCAGTGGAGATAACCACCTGGGCGGAAATGATTTTGATTTATATATCGCACAGGAATTTGCACAGAAGAATAAACTGGATTGGACAGAAATGAAAGAAGAGCAGCAGGCTGCTATTTTAGAGAGTGCCAACAGAGCAAAGCAAATGCTGACAGATGAAGAAACGGCAACAATGCAGGTGACTTATCCTGGAGTAGAAGGTCAGATAACAATTTCCAGAAAAGAATTAATCAATTTGACAGAAGCTTTGTTTCAAAGAATGTTAAAACCGATACAGAAGGTTCTTACAGATGCAGAGATAGCAAAAGATGCGATAGATGAAGTGGTATTGGTTGGCGGTTCCTGTAAGATGCCGGTTGTGCAGAAGTATATAAAACATATTTTAAAGGGAATACCGATTTGTCTGATGAATCCGGACCAGATGATTGCAATTGGAGCCGGAACCTATGCAGGAATAAAGGAACGTGATAAAGAGGTAAAGGACATGCTTCTTATGGATGTCTGTCCATTTTCACTGGGAACATCCATATATAACCGGGCACATCCGAAGGATAGTTATAATGATGTAATTATCGAACGTAATAGTGCATTGCCGGCAAGCAGGGAAAAAATATATTATCCCACAAGTCCAAGGCAGAAAAGCGTATTGATTGATGTTAATCAGGGAGAAGCGTTGTATGCAAAAGATAATCTGCATCTGGGTGAATTGAAGGTAGAATTACCAATAAATGAAGAAACCGTACGAAGTGGTACCGAAGCAATTAAAGTACGGTTTACGTATGATATTAATGGAATATTGGTAGTAGATGTAACGATTATGTCTACAGGAAAAGAGGAGCGTCTTGTTATTGTAAATGAAGAGACCGGCATGAGTGAAGAAGAAATAGAAGCGGCAGTTGCAAAATTAGAAAAGATAAAATTTCAACCGCAGGGAGAAGAAGAAAATCAACTGGTATTGGAGCGTGCAAAGAAACTTTATCAGGAGACAACCGGAAATATAAGAGAAGAAATTGAACGTAGAATGCAGTATTTTACAGAAATATTGATATATCAAAATGAACTTGATATAAAGAAAGCACGTCGTTCCTTTGAAGCATATTTAAACCGGATAGAGGAATATTTACAGCAGGTAAATGAACCATGGGAGAAGATGGATAATTTCTCAGACTGGTATGATGAAGATGAGGAAGCAGAGGAAGATGAATTAGCGGAACAGGAAACAAATCAGACCTGGAATGGACCATATTATACAAGTTAGGGAGGAAATGAGAAAATGAGAATTGATGAAGCATTTGATATTCTTGGTATAGAAATAACAAAAGATAAGAAAAAGATTAAATCTACATTTGCTAAGAAAGTAAAAGAATGCCATCCGGAGGAAGATGAGGCTGGCTGGAAAAATTTGTATGATGCATACGGAGCTGCGATGAATTATGCAAAAGATGGAGCAGTCTATGCACAGCCGTTACAGCAGGAAGTAAAACCAAAGCAGAAGGAAAAAACACAGCAGGAGATTCAAAAGGCAGAGACCACAGAGGAAACCAATCATACTGTGGAAACGGAAGAAAGTCAGAAAGAGTATGAAGAAATTTTCGGACGGATTGAAGATAATACCATTATTTCTCCGGAAAAACTGAAAGAAGAATATGAAGAACAGTTTAAAAAATTGATTGATGCCGGCTATTTTCAGTCTTATAAATGCTGGAAGAAGTTTATGGAGCATGAACATTGGAATCTATATGCCGGACAAATAGATTTCTGGAAGAAAATGCAGGCGGTTTTAAGAAATACTTCAATATCTGCCAAAGCAGCAAAATACATCGGAAGTGAATTAAAGAAAAGGGAAGATTTGCTGAGAAGCACCCTGGGTGAGAGAATTTTATCAGAGTCCCATACGGTACAGGCAATGTGCCTTTATAAAGTGGAAAAATCTTTCGGTTCCAGTAAATTCCGGAATAAAAAATATTCCATTGTATGGAAGGTGGCGGCAGTATGCATTGCTCTTTTGGCTGTAATTTGTGGTAGTTTAGTTCTTTTGAAAAAGCCGGATACTACAAAAGAAAAGTCTTATGATTCATCGGCGCCGATTAGTTCGTCTAATGTTCCACAGAATGAAAACAGCAGTACTTCATCCACAAGAGGTGGAAGTAAGGATTATAACAAGGATGCTTCCAAAGGTGGAACTTCAAATACGCCTGCAATCGGAGAACTGCTTTCTGCGGATGATTTTAAAGAAGAGATAACCAATTATCTGAATGAAAAATATGGGGAAGGAACTGTTCAGGCAGATGACCTTGTGTTACAGCCGGTAATGTTAGAACAGGGAAGTAATTATTATTGCTATTATAAAGGACAGCTTTCCTCACAGCCGGATAAAAAAGTATTTTCCTGGGGACGTGTTGAAAGCGGAAATTCGGAAGTTTTTGGTGCATATTGGGGAATAGTCTGCTTTGACAATTTCCAGCAGGTAGAAATTGAACAGGCGTTAAAGGATGAGGTAGAAAAAACACTTGGAATTTCAGAGGGAATGATGTATCTGACTTCCTGTGAACCATCTTTTGCCTATGAGCGGTTTGACATGTCAACACCTGCTTATCATGCGTTATATCAGGGTGATTTAGAAGCCTTTTTCGAAGAGGAAAGTCAGTGGAGAATGGATTGGCAGGAAAATGACACAACAATTGCAGAGGAAGAGATGATATCAGAAAATGGCGCATGGAACGGACGCTATACGATGTGGTTCCCGGATGAAAATGTTTCGGATATAAAAAGTCTTATAGAGGATGGTACAAAAAGCAGTGAAATAGATAAAGATGCCATCGCAAATTTAGAGCAGAAGTATAAGATAGAAATCATTGTTTCTGCATTACCACAGGATTTGTATCATCAGTTGAATGCGGTAAAAGGTGAAGAAAAAGAGGGTGTAACGGATGTGTTAAAGCAGAAGAACCTGTCAGAAGACAATGCTTTCGTACTGCCGTTTATAACAGCCTGGTATAATGGCGCAGTAGATTCCGATGGCTATTCAGCTGTAGCGAAAAAAGAAAATGGAATTTCAGTTATTTATCCGGCAGAAAAAACACAGCCGGAAGTAACGTGTACAAAAGAAAAAGGCGTATTTACGATAACTGCGGCACCGGATGATTGTGGCTGTGTGGTAGTAATAAATAAAGATGATGCCACTTTTTCTGGAAAAAGTATCACCGTTAATCTTCAGGTGGATGGAAAGAATCCGAAGAAACAGACAGTTCAAAAGGTAGAATCCGGTATGGAAAGTTTGAGTGGTATCTTAGAAGTGGACGGATATTTGTTTATACCATGTACCGATACAGAACAGACTATAATTCTTGAAACAAAATAAGAGCAGCATTTAGCCGGTTGTGAGGGAGAAGATGGATGATATTCAGAAAGCCTTTGAAATATTGGGGATAGAAGAAACAAGGGATATTGGCAGGATAAAAAGTGCATATGCGAAAGGTGTAGCAAAAAAGCATCCGGAGGAAAATCCGCAGGAATGGGAAGAGTTGTATGAGGCTTATCAGACTGCGTTAGAATATGCAGGAAGTGATGGAAGAGTTGAAAGAAAGAAAATCACAGAGCCACAGAAAACTGAAACCAGAGATGTAGAAGAAGCTTTTTTCCCGGAGGAGATAAAGAAGAAATATGAAGAACAGTTTGCAAGCCTTATGCATGCGGACAGAAAGCATTCTTTGGATGTTTGGAAAGCATTTATGGAACAGGAAAACTGGGAATGGTATGCTATAGAGGAAGATTTCTGGCGACAGTTTATAAATGTGGCACAAAATGCGGTTATGAGTAAGAAGGCAGCCGCATATCTGGAAGAAGCATTAGATGAGAAAGTCAACTTTTTGAAAAGAACAATGGAGCCGGGGACATTACAACTTGTGCGGCAGGTATGTGATATCTGTAAAAGCCGAAGGGAAATGGATTATCCGGAACGTGAAATCAGAAAAGTATTAAAGTGGATTTGGCATTTGCTTATAGTTATAGTGCTTTTGTTTTTATTTATATATTGTGCGTCCAATGGCAAAACCAGAGAATCCTACAAGCATAATGCATATGAGTATGACGAAGATTACAGAAAAATGTTAGATGGAATCAGGGAACAGCAAAAGGATATTTCTAAGGATTTGAAAAATTTAGAAAATTACGATTCTTTAAAATAATTCATAAAATCCATAGAAGTTATTTTGACGGATTGCCTGCTATGTGGTAAAATATCCAATTAGGTATAGAAGGAAAAGATACACGATTTTTAGGAGGAAAAGAAAATGTCAGAATCCATGCAGGGATTACACAGAACCCATAGATGTACAGAAGTATCCAATGCCAATATTGGAGAAAAGGTTACCGTTATGGGCTGGGTACAGAAAAGAAGAAATTTAGGAAGTCTTATATTCATAGATTTAAGAGACCGTTCCGGAATTCTGCAGCTTGTATTCGACGAGCCAAAGGTAGGAAGCGAAGGTTTTGCCAAAGCGGGAACACTGCGCAGTGAGTTTGTTATTGCAGTAGAAGGAACCGTGCAGAAGCGTTCCGCAGCAGTCAATGAGAATTTAAAGACCGGTGATATCGAGGTAATTGCTGAGAGTATCCGTATTCTTTCAGAATCACAGACACCACCATTTCAGATTGAAGAGAACAGCCAGACAAAAGATGAGATTCGTTTAAAATATCGTTATCTTGATTTACGTAGACCGGATATCCAGCGGAACCTGATGCTGCGTAGTAAAGTAGCAT
>JBNMJI010000042.1:0-10318 GCA_050873725.1 Roseburia sp. | reverse complement strand
TGTTGCTGCAACCGACATAAAAATACCGGCATGAGTTACCTCTATGCCGGTCTGGTTCTTTCTGTGGGAATTGCCTTCTCACTTACTGTTATTCTGATTTCTTATTCTGATTTTATTGCTGCTCATATTTTAGATGAAGCCCGCTGTGCTCCGCTCCTTATTATCCTTTCCTACTGCCTGATTCCTGCCAGTGTCCATGCCTGCATCAACGGCTATTATTATGGCAAGAAGAAAACTCTGGTGCCATCCTTAAGCCAGCTTATGGAGCAGGTTGTCCGCGTTTTAAGTGTCTATGTGCTTTATCTTATCTGCCTGGAAAAAAGTTATCCTATCACTCCATCCATTGCTGTCTGGGGTGTTGTCTGCGGTGAACTGGCTTCTTCTCTCTTTTCTATAAGCTGCCTTCATTTCAAAAAGTGCAGCAGGCATATGAAATCCATTTTCAAGGAACTTTCCCTCTTTGCACTGCCTCTTACCACCAATCATGTGGCATACCACTTATTTTCCAGTATTGAAGCAATCCTCATTCCCATCTGCTTAAAAGAATTTGGCTACAGCAATCAGGATGCTTTAAGCGTCTTTGGCATCTTTACCGGAATGGCAATGCCGATGATTCTCTTTCCCAATGTCCTTGTAAATTCTGTCTCGGTGCTGCTGATGCCTACCATTTCAGAAGCCTATGCCAGAAAAGATTTCCATTTAATCCGCCGTGCCATTAAGAAAACTGTGTTTTATTGCCTGCTCCTTGGCTTCTCCTGTACCATCGGCTTTCTTCTGAGCGGAAAATGGATTGGACAATTTGTTTTCCAAAATACATTAGCCGGCAGCTTCATCCTCATATTAAGCTGGATCTGCCCTTTCCTCTATCTGTCCACCACTCTTACTTCCGTTCTTCATGGTCTAGGAAAACCAGGGAGTGCATTCTATATCAATATGAGTGGCTGCGCATTACGCATTTTCTTTATCTATGCTCTGATTCCAAGATACGGCATCCGCTGCTACCTTTATGGCATGCTTGCAGGTGAACTGCTGACTACTTTCTTATCTTTTCTTGCGCTCCTTCGGTTTGCAAGGAAGAAATAGCCACAAAAACAGGCTACTTTAATCTACAGATTTTAAGGATTCTGCCATGTTGATGCGCTCTAATTTGCCGGTCATCATCCGGTTTACTATCCACGCAAAGCCTAACGTCAACAAAACACTAAAGAGATAACTTACGGCATTAATCTGGACATTAAAGGATACCATATCAATCTGTATCTCACCCATTACAAAGCGGTGGAACCATTTTCCCAAAATCAGTCCCAGTCCACAGCCAATGGCAGTTAAGACCATATTTTCCCGGAACACATAAGATGCAGTTTCTTTTGGATAGAAACCTAATACTTTAATCGTAGCAATCTCCCGTACCCGCTCTGTAATATTAATATTATTAAGATTATATAATACGATAAACGCCAGTGCTCCGGCACAGATAATGATGATAATAACAATATAATTCATGCAGGACATCATCTGCGAAATCCGGTTTAACATATCGGAATTAACCGTTACTGCCGTCACACCATCTGCTTTCATCAGTGCTGCACTCACTTCATGAATATCTGCTGTATCCGGCAGGCTCACATACACATTTTTAAATACCACATCCCCAATCTGTTTCTCGTAGGACTCCGGTGCAATGTATACATAATTATAAATGTGATTCTCACAGATTCCGGTGACTTTTAAGTTCATCTCATTGTTGTCACTGTCACGCAGCAGAATCGTATCGCCTTTTTTGACATCATAAGTTTCTGCCACTTTCTTGGAAAGTACTGCTTCCCCTTCCTTTGGATAAGCAATCGGCTCCTGCTTCTTTGTATGCAGCGAAATGAAATCTCCTACTTCATCCTGATTTTCCACTGCCACCATATTAATGGATTTGGTGCCTTTATCTGTCACTAAGTCAATGGTCTTTTCCATGGCATACATGCCTGCTGCATTTTCCTTTTCCAGTACGGAATCCAAGGATTTAAGGTCAGCCTCTCCCGGCGTCTTTCCATCCTTTAATGTAACTCCGATGTCGTAAAGCTGGATTTCTTCATACTGCTGGTCTGCCACTGCCACTACAGAATCTCTTACACCAAAGCCCATCACCAGCAAAGCGGTACAGCCGCTGATTCCGATTACCATCATAAAGAAACGCTTCTTATAGCGGACAATATTTCTTACGGATACCTTCTGCAAGAACTTAAGTCTCTTCCAGATAAATGGTACATGCTCTAAGAATACTCTCTTTCCGGCTTTCGGTGCTTTCGGCCGCATCAAATCTGCTGCCACTTCTCTTAACTCTTTATGGCAGGACAGCCAGGTCGTTCCAACGGAGCAAAGCACTGCAACGGTAAGTGAAACCAGTGCCAGTGGCAGGTCAAATACATAATAAATTGCACCCATTTTATAGATAATTCCATAAGCGGTTATGATAACTAATGGGAAGAAATGGATTCCCAGCACATAACCGATTAACGTTCCGCTGATGGCTGCAGAGCCGGAATAGAAAAGATATTTTCCCATTATCTTTCCTTCGCTAAAGCCCAATGCCTTTAACACACCAATCTGTGTACGCTGTTCTTCTACCATCCGGTTCATGGTAGTCATACAGATTAATGCTGCCACCAGAAAGAAGAATACCGGAAATACATTAGCGATTCCCTTTACTACACCAGAATCATTTTTCAGGCATACATAACCTACATTGGTATTCCGGTCCAGTACATAAGTCTCCGGTTTCTCGATTTCATCTATCTTACTCTGTGCATCCGCTATCTGCTCATCCGCATCCTGCATCTGCTCATCAAATTCACTCTGATTCTCCTGATACTGCTGTAAGCCATCTGCCAGCTCTGTTTCTGCAGTCTCAAGCTGATTTTCTTTTTCTTCTAACTGTTCTTTTGCTGCCGCAAGCTGATTCTCTCCATCTGTAATCTCAGTCTCAGCGGCTGCCAGTGCATTTTTTCCATCTTCTATCTGCTGCTTTGCGGCTGTAAGCTGACTTTCTGCGGAAGATAACTGTCCTGCAGCTGCTTCTAATTCAGCATTCTTTGCATTTAATTCTGCTTCTGCACTGGCAACTTCCGTTAATCCAGCTTCAATCTGTGCCAGTATCTCTTCATAGCCCGGAGTATCTTCTGTCAACTGCGCTTTTGCAGCTTCAAGGCTGTTCCTCTGATCCGCTACCTGCTGCTTTGCCGCCAAATAAGCATTCAATCCCTGCTCATACTCTGCCTTCTTTGCTGCCAAGACACTTTCCTGGTCGGAAATCTGCTGCGATGCGCTCTCCAATTCTGCCACCTTAGAAGACAATGCATCCTTACCGGACTGCAGCTCTGATGCTTTGGAAGAAAGCTCGGTCTTTGCAGAAGCAATCTGATTTTTGCCATCGGAAATCTCTGTTTCTCCATCCGTAAGCTGCTGCTTTGCGGATTCTAATTCCGTTTCCGCTTCTGCCCGCTTTTCCTCTAATTCTTCCTTCTTCTCATCCAGTTCATCCTGTGCTTCTTTTACAATCTCTTCATAGCGGATATCTGCCTGTTCTTTCGTATAGGCCTCCCAGTCCGCTTCCTTTGCGTCCATATAGGAATCATACTCGTCGGAATAGATGTCATAATCTTCATCAAATTTAATATAGATTTCCGTGTCGTAATCTACAGCAAATCCATCTTTTAATAAATAGGCAAATCCGCTGATTCTGCCATTTCCAATGGATGCATTTCCACGTTCAAACTGGATATAGCAGGGCGACTGCACCAGTCCGGTAATGGTATATTCTTTGTATGCAAATTTATCCAAATCATCTGTCGTATTATTTTCCGAAAGAACCAGCTTGCTTCCGATGGCATCCTCTGAAAAAAGTGCGGAATCCACCACGCATTCATCTGCGGACTGTGGCATTTCTCCGGCAACCAGCTTCAGTTTATTAACCTTCTCTGTGATGGAATGCATCTTGATGACGCGCTCATTTTCTTCCGCATCCTTATAAAGAACTTCTGCCGACACAGCTCCCTCCGCTGCCCGGACATCTTCTTTTTCTGCCAGTGCTTCTACATTTTCTTCCGTAAAACCAAGTGTGGATACCAGACGATAATCGTAGAATTGCAAATCCTTTAAATAGACATCCGCAGAATGCACCATTACCGACTGGGTAATCTTAAGCCCGGAAAAGAATGCAACACCCAGCGCAATTATGGCAAGGATGGCAAAATATCTTCCAAAGCTTTTCTTTATCTCACGAAATGTATTTCTCTTCATCATGGATTTCATATTTCAAACCCTTTCTTTTCCACATGGACTACCATTCAATCTCATCGATATCCACGATATGTTCATTCTTCTCTATCTTTTGAATGGTTCCGCTCTTTACGGTAATGACACGGTCTGCCATTGCAGTCAGTGCCTGATTATGCGTAATTACAATGACTGTTTTGCCCTGTTTTCTGCAGGTATTCTGTAACAGTTTCAAAACCGCTTTTCCGGTATTATAATCCAATGCTCCGGTGGGCTCGTCACAAAGCAGCACCTTCGGATTCTTTGCCAGTGCTCTTGCAATTGCCACTCTCTGCTGCTCTCCACCGGATAACTGTGCCGGGAAATTGGATTTTCGTTCACTCAATCCCACTTCATCTAAAACAGTTGCTGCATCTAAAGGCTCCTTACAAATCTGGGCTGCCAGTTCTACATTTTCCAGTGCCGTAAGATTCTGCACCAGATTATAAAACTGGAATACAAATCCCACATCATATCTCCGGTAGCTGGTAAGCTGCCGCTTATTATATGCGGAGACTTCCTCTCCATCCAGATATACTTTTCCGGTGGTCAGATAATCCATTCCGCCCAAAATATTTAATATTGTTGTCTTTCCTGCTCCGGATGCGCCTACGATGACGCAGAACTCTCCTTTTTCTATTTCAAAATTCACATCATGCAATGCTTCTATCGTAACTTCTCCGGTTTTATATACTTTACTTACATTTTGAAAGGATACAAATGCCATTTGAAAGCTTCCTCCTTTTATTCTGGTTATTCGGGTGATTGTGAAAATGGGATAGCAAACTTTGTCCCAATTATATTACGCTGATGCGCAAGGGGATATCTTCCGCTATAAAATGCCATAGTTCTAAAATACGTGTTTTCCTTGTTGTTATAAAAACCGTCTTTCCAATGTTTGTCAGAATAGCTGCACGGTTCGTCGAAATACAGATGCCTGATAAGGGCTGTTTAGGGACACTTGGAATTTCGTCTGGCAACAGGCAACGCTGGTACACGGATGTACCAGCGAGACACAACTGAACATGGATGTAAATTTGTGCCGGTTGCCGGATGAAATTAAATATAATATCGAAATTCCTAGTGTCCCTTACAGGCATTATGCGGCATCTGCCTTCGACGGACAGTGCAGCTATTCAGCCAAAGCAACCGGAAAGACCGTTTACAAGCAAGAAAAACACGCATTCTAAGAACTATTGGCATTTCATATCGAATAAAGATAATCCCCCTGTGCATCCCGTAATATTTTCAGGACAAAATCTTTTCCTTTTCACAATCACCTGCTACCTGCTTATTCTTAATGGTAGCATAATCTTTTCGCTTTTTGAAATAAAATTTTTCTAAATTCAGAAAGTACGCTTTCCAAATTACACCGACAAAACCTGCCACTGGAAGCTTCTTATGAATACCTGACAACGAAAAAAATCCACCTTCTTAGAATCACATTCTGAATCTGCCATTCTAAAAAAGTGGACTACTTTCAAATATCTTAAAATTTTTCTCCTATAATAACGGAGCGATTACTGCATCAAACATGCAGTTTAAACTCTCTTCATATATCTCCTGATAAGTACGATGAAAGGTCTCTGCAATTGCCATTGCCTGCTCCGGTACTTCTTCGTAAAGTCCAAATGCTGCCTCATATACTTCCGGATTCTTATCGTAAAATGCTTCTGTCATAGCATTTTCAAATTCAAATCGTGCGCCCTTGGAAAGATGCTCCTTAAAATCTTCTTTCCGTACATTTTTCACATAATCATCCTGAAATATATTTAATCCTTCTGCCTTGACTAATTCCTCTAAGCCTTCTTTTACATCTTCGTAAGTCATAGTCTTAAAATTCTCTACAAAGAATTTATCAAAGGTCTCTTTATCAGGAAACTGCTCCTTTATGCTCTCCATGTTTCTTCCTCCTATTCTTATACCGCATGTAAAATCATGCGTTCCCGATAGACAACTTCCATATGGTCTAATACTCTTCTTGCCCGCTGATACTGGTTATAATGTGTACTGATGACACAGACTTCCTTCGCCCCATTATATGCAACTCTCTTATAAAATGGAATTCTCACCCAGTTCTGCGTAAATGGAATCTCATGGCTTACCAAGGTCCGCATCATCTGACTGCTGACTCTGGCATTAGTAGTTCTGCATAATTCCACATCCCGGTCAATATTTTTCCCCATGGTCTTCGGTTTGTTCTTCTTCATAATAATACCCTGTCTCCTTCTATTTGTCCATAATCTGAATCTCTACGGTCTTCCCCAGACAGCCGGCTACCTTCACCAGGAAATCCAGACTTGGATTATATCTTCCGCTCTCCAATCTGGAAATATTGGATTTCTTCGTGCCTGCCCGCTCTGCAAGCACTTCCTGGGTAATATGCTGTTCCTTTCGCACTGCCTTCAATTGGCGCACCACATCCGAACGCGGCGACTTCTCCCTGCTCTTATTCTTCTCCATTTCTCACCTCAACAACTGTCTCTATGTTATCATATATGATAACTTTTTGTCAATGAAAAAGAGCCTAAAAAAGGCTCTGATTTAAACTACCCTTCTATCTGACGCAGCACCTTGTGGAACTGGAAGTAGAAAAGTACGGAGGTAAAGCTTACCGCCAGCACATCCGCTACCGGCTCTGCCATATAAACTGCCATCGCCTGATTGCCTGTTAAAATGCGTGGCATAATGTAAATAAGCGGCAGTAATAATACAAATTTCCGCATCACCGCTACGATAATGGAGGACACTGCTTTTCCCAGTGACGTAAATGCCATCTGACACGCCATCTGGATTCCAAATATCATAATTGCCGTAAGATAAATCCGGAGTGCATTTCCCGTATATGCAATCAGTGCCGCATCTGAAGTAAACATGGCTGCAAACGCTCTTGGGAATGCCATCACAAGTGCCCACAAAACAAAGGAAAATCCTACATCAATTTTCAGTAATAAGAAATAAGCTTCTTTTACTCTGTCTGCTCTTTTTGCTCCATAATTATAGCTGATAATCGGCTGTGCGCCCTGACCTAAGCCCTGCAGTGGAAGCAGTGCAAACTGCATGACACTGGTTAATATGGTCATGGCTCCTACTGCCAGGTCTCCGCCATAGCGTAATAACGAAGAATTAAAGCAGACTGAAATCACGCTCTCACTTGCCTGCATAATAAACATTGCTGTTCCAAGGGCAATACTCGGCCAAATAATATTTGCCTGCAATATCATATTTTTCCCTTTCAGGCGAAGATGTGTTTTCTTTCCACATAAGAAAGCCAGCACCCAGATACAGGAACATGCCTGTGAAAGAACTGTCGCCAGTGCTGCTCCTTTTACACCCATTCCAAATCCAAAGATAAATACCGGATCCAGCACAATGTTAATCACTGCGCCAATCAGCACGGAGAGCATACCGGTTTTTGCAAATCCTTGTGCTGTAATAAATGCATTCATTCCCAGAGTCAACTGCACAAAAATGGTTCCTATGGCATAAATATTCATATAATCAGTGGCAAAGGAAATCGTATTTTCACTGGCTCCAAATGCCAGAAGGAATCCCCTGTTTCCCGCCAGCAGAAATGCGGTCAGTATCAGCGATACAATAATCTGGGTGCAAAAGCAGTTCCCAAGCGTTTTCTCCGCATTGTCCTTCTCTCCCTTTCCCATAAATATGGTTGCTCTTGGTGCACCACCATTGCTGATCAATGCTGCAAACGCAGATACCACCATAATCAGTGGCATGCACACACCAACTCCCGTCAATGCCATTGCGCCATCTCCCGGGATGTGTCCGATATACATACGGTCCACAATGTTATACATCATATTAATCAACTGGGCTGCAACGGTAGGCAGTGCCAGCTTTAATAACAGCTTTCCTACCGGTTCCGTTTCTAAAAATGTTCTGTCATTGGTCTGTTCCATGTGATTCTCCTTACTCTCTATTTTTCAAAATCTTTTTCATTGATTTAATTACAGTGATAAGCTTTGGCTTAACCTACTTTGGAATAGGGTATTCCATTGACAAAGATAATAACAAGACACCTACAGAACCTGCCACTGGCAGCTTCTTACGGATGCTTGGCAACAAAAATAGCCGCCCTCAGTCTGAGAAAACTAGGCGACTTTTTGCTGATTAATTTTATCCGAGCTAACAGTCTATCGACAGTACCCTTTCTAATATGATACTAACATGTAAGCTTAAATATGTCAAAATTTTCTTGTTATTATATCTCCTATATACTATAATATTTGTATATGTAAATTATTATTGTAAACGTTCTATTTCCAAAAAGGAGGGGAGAATTATGAACCTTATAAAAATTATTTGCTTTCCTTTTATTTTAGTGGGAAAACTTATTCTTGGAATCCTCAAACTAGTTTGTCTTGTAGATTTCTTTGGTAAACGCTAATTAAACTTATTTATAAAAAAGAACCGACCAATGGTCGATTCTTTTTTTAATGCCGGCAGCGGGACTTGAACCCGCACGTGGTTGCCCACAACAGATTTTGAGTCTGCCTCGTCTGCCATTCCGACACGCCGGCATTTATTCGGTTCTGTCGAACCGAACAAATGAAAGTTTATCATATTTTCTATTAGATTGCAAGTTTATTTTTCCGGGTCTTTCATATTTTTCAAAATATCAAAGCAGTCAAATGTTGCAAAGTAATCCTTCGGTGTTTCTGCTCGACGGATAAGCTGTACGGAGCCATCTTCCTTCAGAAGTAACTCAGCGGATTTTAATTTACCATTGTAGTTATAACCCATGGAATAGCCATGTGCTCCGGTATCATGAATTACCAGATAATCGCCCATATCAATCTTCGGTAACATACGGTCTACGGCAAATTTATCATTGTTCTCACAAAGAGAACCGGTTACATCATATTTGTGGTCGCATACGCTGTTGTCCTTGCCCAGTACGGTAATGTGATGATATGCACCATACATTGCAGGACGCATCAGGTTTACTGCACAGGCATCCACACCAATGTATTCCTTGTGTGTATGTTTCTCATGAATCGCCTGAGTTACAAGACATCCATAAGGTGCTAACATAAAACGGCCCATCTCGGTATAGATAGCTACATCGCCCATACCTGCAGGAACTAAAATTTCATCATAAACCTTGTGTACGCCTTCGCCGATAACACGGATGTCGTTCGGCTCCTGGTCTGGTGTATAGTTTACACCGACACCACCGGAAAGGTTGATAAAGCTGATATGACAGCCTACTTCTTCTTTTAATTTAACAGCTACTTCAAAAAGCTGTTTTGCAAGCATCGGATAATACTCGTTGGTTACGGTATTACTTGCTAAGAATGCATGAATACCAAAATTCTTTACACCTTTTTCTTTTAAAATCTTAAAGCCTTCAAATAACTGCTCGGTTGTAAATCCGTATTTTGCATCTCCCGGATTATCCATGATACCGTTGCTCATCTTGAACACTCCACCCGGATTGTATCTGCAACTGATGGTCTCCGGAATCTTACCGATTGTCTTCTCTAAGAAGTCGATATGGGTAAAATCATCCAAGTTGATGATTGCGCCAATTTTGTCTGCAAATTTGTATTCATATGCAGGGGTATCATTGGAAGAAAACATAATATGCTTTCCATCAAAGCCCTGGGAATCAGCTAACATCAGCTCTGTCAGGGATGCACAGTCACAGCCACAGTCATACTCTTTTAAAATGTCTAAGATAAATGGGTTTGGAGTTGCCTTTACTGCAAAATACTCACGAAATCCCGGATTCCATGCAAATGCTTCTTTTACTGCCTTTGCATTTTCACGAATGCCCTTTTCATCATAAAGGTGAAACGGGGTTGGATATGTCTTTACAATTTCTTCAATCTGTTCTTTTGTCACAAATGGTTCTTTCTTCATAATAGTTAGTCTCCTTCACGCCTCAGCTAAGTAGTATTCTAAAATTCCCACTGTGACTTGTCAACCCGTCAAAGTAATTTTTATGCATTTTCTGTGTTGCGTGGAAATGTCAATGTCACCTTAAAGT
>JBNMJI010000041.1:0-10333 GCA_050873725.1 Roseburia sp. | reverse complement strand
TGAAACGCAGGTGGATATGCCGGGACATGGAAAAGAAACTTTGGATGAAGTGTTGAGTCAGAAAAGTTACGGAAAGATTTATCTGATGCTTGGCATCAATGAACTGGGTTATCCACATGCAAGCATAGAGAAACAATATCGTGAAGTGGTAGAGAAAATAAGGGAAAAACAGCCGGATGCCATTTTATTCTTAGAGGCGAGCCTTCATGTTTCCAAGGCCAAATCCGATTCGGACAGCCTTTATAATAATGCCAATATTGACTGGCTCAATGGTGTGGTGGAGTCTTTGTGTAATCAGAAGCAGACCTATTATATTGATGTGAATGAAATCTTTGATGATGGGGCAGGAAACCTCGATGCCCAATATACCAGTGATGATGCACATCCTTTGGGAAAATATTATGCCCAGTGGGCAGAATGGATTCTGACGAAAGCCATTGTAAAGGAAAAATAAGCCCAAAACCTTATGAAAACGCAGCAGAAAGCCGATATAATCCATATAAGCAGGCAGTAACGGAGCAAAAGAAGCTCCGGTAAGCGTTGCAGAAAGGTAAGGGAAGCGTATATGAACGGAATCAATACCAGTTTTGGGGCACAGAGTTTATATCAGAATGACGGGACACAGGGAAGTGCAAAGTCAGATGATAAGAAGCAGGACAATAAGAGCGACAGCAATGTAATTAAAGGTGCCGGTCTTAACCTGAATCAGACAGATTTGATTGGACAGAAGATGGCAAATGCCCAGAAAGAGGCATTAAAGAAGATTATGGATACATTTTCCGGTGAGCATGCAGTGGATGAAGAGATGGACGAGCGGCGTGCGCACATTAAGGAAATTGACAGCGAGATAAAAGATTATCAGAGTGAAATCCGCGACTTACAGGATAAGGAAGCAGAATTAAAGGAACGTTATCAGGTAGCGGATGGCAGTCAGGAAGAGGCAGACCTTGATCTCTTACAGAAAGCCAGTACCGCAGAAGGAAGAAGCATGCTTTCCAAAGAGGAATTAGAGCATGTCTCGGAATTACAAAACGGCGGCATGACAGATTACCAGAAAGAGTCTATGGACTACTATAAAATAGAGTCAGAATACAGAGGCAAGATAAAAGACCTTGGAAAAGAAAGAGCTGAGGATAACGGATACCTTCGGGCAGTGCATGAGGAACGGTTAAAGCACCATGATATGATAGACAGCCAGAAAGAAGCCGAAGAAATTTTAGATAATGCATCCGATGAAGCAACATTAGGACTGATTGGGGAAGCGGTAGACCATATCGATGAGACCATCAAAGACAATGAGGAAGATACCGATAAGAGGGATGCAGATAAGAAGGCAGACAAGAAGGCTGATAAGACTGCTGATGACAAGAAAAATGATACAAAGTTAGACAAGGAGACTCAGAGCAGCCTTTTAAAGAGCGAAGCAGAGAAAAAGGTTGCCGAGCATAAGCTTGCCGAAGATGATATCAAAGGCCTTGTCTATGATGAGCAGTTATAAAATATCAGGCGGATTTCCATTTATGAAGCTGTCTTAAGTAGAGGAGAGTTCCGACAACGCCCACAATTACTTCAGAGAGTGGAAATGCAATCCAGCTGAAGGTAAGTCCGATTTGCGCAAATGCCCAGAAAAGCGGTATCAGGCAGAAAATCTGACGGAGCAGTGATAAAAATGCACTTGTTTTTGCCATACCGATTGCCTGAAAGAAAACAGGAGCAAGCAGGGAAAATACGGCAGGAAGAAAACTGATGCCGATAATCCGGAAGGCAGGAATTCCAATGCTTAAGACCAGACTGTCTTTGGAAAAAAGAGCAAGCAGTGCACCCGGAAATACTTCAAAGCAGAAGACACCAAGCAGCATAAAAAGAGAAGAAAACAGCACAGAATCTTTCATAACGGTCTGACAGCGCTGTTATTTCTTCGCAGCATAATTATAACTTAAGACCGGGACGATACAGGTTTCAAGTCCGAATAAAGGAATGAAGAAGAAGGTCTGCATTTTATAATATAGTCCAAGAACCGTAACCGCTTCATCGGAAAAACCGGCAAGAATGATATTTAATACAACAATATAAACGGTATAGAGCATCTGCATCAGAATCGATGGATAACCAAGATAGTAAATCCATTTTATGCATGATTTCATTTCATGCAGTGCAGGTGCTTTATAAAACCCGAAAATTCCGGTAATGATGGCAGCAAGTATCTGGCCGCATATGGTAGCGATGGCTGCACCGGTAATGCCAAGCTTCGGCAGACCGAACATACCGAAAATCAGAATCGGGTCAAGGATGATATTGGTCAAAGCTCCGGCAATCTGGGCAATCATTGGAACTTTCATATTTCCCTTTGCCTGAAGCGTCTTTGTCCACATGCTTTCTAAGAAAATACCAATACTTCCGATACAGACAATTCTTCCATAAAGAATACCATAGGAAACAGCATCCGCTGACTGGGCGGATGTTTTTACATAAAAAGGCATAATAAGCGTGGTAATCAATGCAAATACAGCCCAGGTCAGCAAGGATAATACCATTCCGGTACCGGCAGTATAACCCGCTTCTTTTTCTTTCTTCTGGGCAAACAATCTTGCCATCTGCGTATTCACGCCTACACCGGTTCCTACTGCAAGAGCTGTGATAATAAGCTGGATGGGAAAAATAACAGAAAGTGCTGTCAGCCCGTCCTGGGAATATTTTCCAACAAAGTAGCTGTCTACAATGTTATAAAGAGCCTGTATCAACTGGGCAAGCATAACGGGTGGAGCCAGCTTTAATAAAATTTTCCATATTTTTTCTTTGCCGAATAAATCGGCTTCTGTCATTTGTTGTGTCATGGTATCATTTCCTATAATTTAAAATATTTCCGGTGGGTCTCTTCTTTGGCAACCAGATAAAAAGTAACATTTACTTTATCATCGAGAATCGGAATCACGACGCGGTCTTTTGGAAGAATATACTCGTCCATTGAAAGGTTCGTAATAAAGTAAGGCAGTACGGAAGCCTGAATCAGTTCCTCAAAGGAAGTCCGGTCAGTCTGCTCTAAGAAGCGGGAATCCGGCATTTCCGTATCAATAATGTCACGCCAGAAGCCAAGGTTTGGCATGACAATCATATTCTGACCGTTAATGTCAGAAAGGTGGAGACTTTTTGCTGTCGCTTTCGGATGACTTTTTGGAAGAGAGAACATCAGATGCTCCTCGGTGAAAGCTTTGATATAAAGTCCTTTGGTATATTCCGGCTTTTCCGGAAGAATAATAAATTGGTAAGTATCGTCCATAAGACCGTTCATTAATGGAGCGGTACTTTTGATTTCTGAGGAAAGTGTCATCTCAGGATAAGCATTCCGCAGGAGATTTGTAAGCATTGTGCCCGGAATCGGAGCGCAGGAGCCGATGCTGATGGTATGGTTCACCCGGTCAAAGGAACGTATCCGGAAAGTCATATCATGTAACTGCTCTAATACTTTTTTCGCATAGGTGACAGCGAGCTGCCCGTTTTCATTTAAGGCAAGGCGGTTCTTCTGACGCTCAAAAAGAGTAACACCGATTTCTGCCTCTAACTGCTGCATGGTGCGGCTTAAGGAAGGCTGGGAAATATGAAGTACTTCGGCTGCCTTAGAAAGTGTCTTATATTCTGCAAAAGTAACAAGCTGTTCTAACTGGTAGGTTTCTATCATAGCAGATGCTCCATTCTGGTAAAATTTCTTTCCTAATTATAACTTATTTTTCGGAAAAATCCAATACTCACTATTCATATAGTGAATAGCAGTATCGAAAATCAATATTGTACTTTGCTGAAAATGCTGATTATAATAAGCCTTAGAAACAAAAAAATGCAAAAAAGAAAGGATGGAATGCAAAATGGAGTATACAACTTTGAATAATGGAATTAAGATGCCACTTTTAGGATTTGGCGTATTTCAGGTGCCGGATGCAGTAGTTTGTGAACAGGCAGTATTAGATGCAATTGCAAGTGGTTATCGTCTGATTGATACAGCAGCCGCATATATGAATGAAGAAGCAGTAGGAGCAGCCATTGCAAAATGTGGTGTGCCAAGAGAAGAACTGTTTCTTACAACAAAGCTCTGGGTACAGGATGCCAGCTATGAAGGAGCAAAGGCAGCCGTAGAGCGTTCCTTAAAGAAGCTTGGAACAGATTATCTTGATTTATATCTGATTCATCAGCCGATGGGAGATTATTATGGTGCTTACCGTGCCATGGAAGAGCTTTTAGCAGAAGGCAAATTAAAAGCTATCGGAGTATGTAACTTCTATCCGCATGTACTGACCGATTTCTGTGAGACAGTAAATGTAAAACCGGCAGTCAATCAGGTAGAGCTGCATCCGTTCTTCCAGCAGGAAAACGCACTCGCTGTCATGAAAGAATATGGCGTAACACCGGAAGCATGGGGACCATTTGCAGAAGGAAATCATGGAATCTTTACCCATCCGGTATTAAGCAAGATTGGTGAGAAATACGGAAAGACAGCTGCACAGGTAGCACTTCGCTGGAATATTCAAAGGGGTGTTGTGGTAATTCCAAAATCCATTCATAAAGAGCGTATGGAGCAGAATATGAATGTCTGGGATTTCACACTTTCCGCAGACGATATGACAGAAATCGCAGCTCTTGATTTAGGCCACAGCGAAATCGTAGACCACAGCAATCCTGAATTCGTAAAAATGATTCATAATTTGAAAGTGCATGATTAAGATTTCTGGGAAAACAGAGGCAGTAGCATAAAATGATATTTTATTTTACAGCGACTGGAAACAGTCTGTATGTGGCAAAGCAGCTATCAAAAGACTGCCGGAGTATTCCGAAGGTCATTCACGGAGATTGTCATTACCGGGCAGAAACCATTGGTGTAGTCTGCCCGGTTTATGGGCATGAGATGCCGGCAATGGTAAAACACTTCCTTGCAAAGGCGGAGTTTGAGACGGATTATTTCTATCTGATACTGACTTATGGCAACCGTCATGGCGGAGCAGCAGAGCTGGCAGAAACTTATCTTCGGGAAATCGGAAAGCCGGCAGATTATATCAATACCATAAAGATGGCAGATAATTTCCTTCCGGCATTTGATATGGAAGAACAGATGGCAACACTCCCGGAGAAGAAAATTGAAGAGCATATCGATAAAATAAAAAAAGACCTTTTTAAAAGGAAGCACCAGATACAGGCAGCCAGTGAAGAAGACCGGGCGGTGCATCAGGCATATTTAAAGAGGAAGGAAATGATACCGGATAAAAACTGGGCAGAATTATATACGGTGACGGAGGAATGCATCGGCTGTGGCATCTGCATGCGGGTCTGCCCGGCAGGCTGTATTTCCCTTAAGGAGCAGCGTGCCATTCATCATCCACTGGATGATGCCGGAAATCCGGTATGCGAAGTCTGCATGGCATGTATCCATAATTGTCCGAAGAATGCCATTCGCTTAAAGATACCGGAAAAGAATGAAAATGCCCGCTACCGGAATGAACACATCCACCTTCCGGAGCTGGTGGAAGCCAACCGCCAGCAATAAAAAATAGAAAAACATGGAGGAACAGAAAATGAGAAGAAATTTTGGAGCAAAACCTTATCTTTATCCACAGCCGGTTATGATTATTGGAACCTATGATGAAAATGGCAAAGCCAATGCCATGAACGCAGCCTGGGGCGGAATTGTTGGAAATGATGAAATTATCGTGGATTTATCTTCACATAAGACAACAGATAACTTAATGAAAACAAAAGCATTTACCATCAGTGTGGCAGATGCAGAGCATGTAGTTGCCTGTGATTATGTCGGTGTGGTATCTGCAAAGGCAGAGCCGGATAAGATGGAGAAAGCCGGATTTACTACCGTAAAAAGTGAATTTGTAAATGCACCGGTTATCAATGAACTTCCACTTACCTTAGAGTGTGAACTGGTAAAAGTGATTGATGATAGCAAATACCTTGGACGAATTGTAAATGTAAGTGCAGATGAAAGCATTTTAGGAGAAGACGGCGAAATCAGTCTTGAAAAATTTTCTCCGATTGTCTTTGATATGGTGCATGCCGGATATTATAAATTTGGTGATAAGGTGGGAAGAGCATTTAAGGATGGCCTGCAGTTAAAATAGGGCAGAGATTCTAAGCCAAATAAAAATACACTTGACAAATAAACGACCGTTTACTAAGATAAAAAAGTAAACGGTCGTTTATTTTATGCCTGGAGGTATCAACATGAGTAATAGAAAAGAAGAAATATTAATTGTGGCATTGCATCTGTTTGCCAGAGACGGTTATGAGGCTGTCTCAGTCAGCCAAATAGCAGGAGCACTTGGTATGACAAAAGGAGCATTATACCGTTATTACAAAAGCAAAAGAGACATTTTTGACTGTATTGTGGAACGGATGGAGCAGCAAGACAGTGTTCAGGCGTCAGATTATGATATGCCGGAAGATGATAAAGAGAGAATGCCTGAAAAGTATGAGAAAGTATCACTGGTTGATTTTGTAAAATATAGTAAGTCGATGTTTGAATACTGGACAGAGGATGATTTTGCATCATCCTTTCGGAAGATGCTGACCATAGAGCAGTTTCGTAATGAAGAGATGCAGAATTTATATCAGCAGTATCTTGTGGCCGGACCAGCTTCCTATGTGAAAGATTTATTTGAAAGCATGGGAATTTTGAATGCAAAAGATAAGGCAGTCAGATTTTATGCAATGATGCATTTCTATTACAGTATTTATGCTGGCGCAGATGATAAGGAACAAGTAAAAGAAGAATTTGAAGCGGCAATAAAAAGTATGGCACAGGAATTTAACGGAATAAACCGCTGAGCAGTTATTCCGTTATGAGCATGTAGAGGAGCGGATTGCAAATATCCGCTTGATATAAGGAGAATCAGGACATGAAAAATAATATAGTAATTCGTTTGGAAGAAAAAAGTGAATATCGCAAAGTAGAAAATCTGGTAAGAGACAGTTTCTGGAATGTATATCGTCCGGGATGCCTGGAGCATTATGTTCTGCATCAGTTAAGAAATAATCCGGCATTTGTACCGGAGCTTGATTTTGTTATGTATCAGGATGAAGAACTCATTGGACAGAACATATTCGTGAGAACTTCAATCAAAGCAGATGACGGAAGAAGCATTCCGATTATGACCATGGGACCAATTTGTATCAAGAATGAGTATAAACGGCAAGGATATGGAAAAATCCTGCTTGATTATTCCTTAGAGAAGGCGGCAGAGCTTGGGGGTGGTGCATTATGCTTTGAAGGAAATATTGATTTTTATGGCAAGAGTGGATTCAGGCAGGCAAGCGTGTATGGTATCCGTTATCATGGTCTGCCGGAAGGAGCGGATGCATCATTTTTCCTGTGTAAAGAACTGATACCGGGGTATTTTGATGGAATTACGGGAGAGTATGCAACACCGGAAGGCTATCTGGTGGATGAATGGGAAGCGGAGCAGTTTGACAAGCAGTTTTCCTATAAAGAGAAAAAGAAACTGCCGGGACAGATTTTTTAGATATGGAAAATGTACTTGACTTTTTTTTAGATTGGTATTATTGTAAAAGCTAACGAAAGGTAGCCAACAAGCAAACCATCAATAGGTACATACGATTATAGGAGGCAGAAACAATATGTCTATGAACCGAAAAGAAGAAATTGTTCTCGTAACACTTGAACTCGCAGCCGAAAAAGGGCTTGCAAATGTCTCTATGAGCATGATTGCTGATAAAATCGGAATTAAGAAGCCTTCGCTATACAAGCACTTTGCTTCAAAGGAAGAAATCGTTGAGACTATGTATGAGTATCTCAGAAAACAGGCAAAGGAAAAAGCCAATATAAAACCAATAGACTACAGTACTTTTTTTGAGGGAAAAACCGCATATGAAGTTTTGCAGACCGTAGTCCGGGGATATAATCAGATGAATCTTCAGGAGAACATGCTGAATTTCTATAAGGTGATTTATTCCGAGAGAAGCCTGAATCCAATGGCAGCAAGGATTGTTGCAGAGGAGACGAAGAAGATGATTATCGCAACAAAGCAGCTGTTTTATGCGATGCAGGTACATAAGATGCTTCATTTTAATAATCCGGATATGAGTGCAGTCAGCTTTGCAATGACGATACATGGGCTTATGGATTATGAACTGGATCAGAGCAATTGTGAGTGCAGGGATGAATCGGATCAGAAGCTATTAGAAGATTATCTGAAATGGTTTTGTGAGGAGAATGCGGTATGAAAGGAAAAAAGAATTTATTGAATTATTGTGGAGTACTTGGAATTGTCGCTTTTTTGTCGTATACGGCAGCAGTTGTATTTTCACCGCTCGCATATCCGGGCTACAACTGGATGGCGCAGGCGGTAAGTGACCTTAGTGCATCGAATGCTCCATCCCTTCGGTTATGGAATCAGCTCAGCAGTCTGTATAGTCTATGTATGCTGGTGTGTGCGATGATGGTATGCGTAGGGATTCAGGGGAAGAAAACCAGCCTTTTACGGGTAGGCATCTACCTGTTTACCATTATGGAGTGGGTGTCGGCAGTAGGATTTAGCATGTTTCCTTTGAGCGATAGCGGATATGCCGGTACATTTCAGGATAAGATGCATATTTTCTCAACCGTGGTAGTTGTTTTATTGTCTATAGTATCTCTGGTTATGATTATTATAGCCGGAGCAAAGGATAAAAACTGTCGCTCCTATGGTATTTTTGCAGCAATTGCGCTTGGGATGATGATGGTAGGTGCAATGGGAATGAATATTGTACCAAAAGAATATTTTGGTATTGTTGAGAGGTTCAGTGTATTTGCTGCGACCGGGTATAATGCAGTGTTAGGAATAGAATTATATCGGATGAATTTATAGATATGGCATATTTTTTTGTTGATGATTGACTTGTTGGCATAATGTGATATACTATAAATGAATTTACAATAAACTGATTTATAGTATTGGAGATTATAATATGCCGAGTAGTCCAAAGATTAAAAAAGAAGATATGTTAAGGGCAGCGCTGGAACTCATCGCACAGGATGGATATGCAGCTCTTAACATAAAAGCGGTAGCCAAACAACTGGGATGCTCCACTGCACCAATATCCTGGCAGTTTGGAGGAATGGATGGATTGCGGGAAGAATTGATTCCTTTTGCAGAGCAGTATGTGGAGAAAACTTATTATAGTCTGAATGAAAATGAATTTGCCACATTTGAGCAGAGAGGGAAAGGAACGATAGATTTAGCATTAGAAAATCCAAATCTGTTTCGTTTCCTTTATATGGGAGAGAGAAGCCAGCTTTTAAGTACAGGCTTTGAGTTACAGCCAGATCATCCAGATGGAACCAATATATATGAGAAAATGGCAGACATGTTGAAAATTACAGTAAAGCAGGTAATGGATTTCGCCATGACAATGATGGTGTACACGCAGGGGATAGGAACACTGATTGCATCAGGAATTGTTCAGGATACAAAAGAAAATATGTATTGTATGCTTCACAATACTGGTATGACATATTTAAAAGGATTAGGTGTAAAGGAGAATATTTTACAGACTTTATCAGGAGGTGATAAGTCAGATGAAAGCAGTAGTAACGGATAAATGGATATTATGTCCGGTATGCAAAGCAAAGACAAGGACACAGATATTGGATGATACAGAGTTAAAACATTTTCCATTATTTTGTCCAAAATGCAAGGAAAATTTTATTATTAATGTAAAGGACCATATAGTGGAGTATCAATCGATTGCCAGACGCTAAGACGCAGAGCAGAAACGGAATGTTTTTTGCCTGCGTCTTTTTGGTGGATAGGAGTGTATTATGAATAAGTACTTTAATTATTGGGGATTAATTTTTGTTATTGTGATTTTGATTCCCAATATTGTGTTTGCAATAACATGTAAAGAAGGATTCGAGAATCGTTATCAGAACAAATTAGTTGAAATTCTTGAACAAATTGGGCGATTTGGCTGTTTTTTCAGTATGTTTCTAATAATCCCATTTATGAGCAAAGGATATTGGTTCAAACATGGAGAAACAGTGTATCTGATTTTAGGAGTGCTGCTTGCAGCATTATATTGTTTTGGCTGGATTGTGTTCTGGAAAGAGGATTCTATACGAAAGTCCCTGTATTTATCCATTATCCCATCCTTGCTATTTATCGAAAGCGGTATGATAAGCGGTAATATATTACTATTGATTTTTTCGGTTATCTTTGCACCATGCCATATTTTGATAAGTTATATGAATGTAGTGTTGAAGTAAATTAGAATTAATTATTGATGGGTTACTATAATATGGGGACCAGGCGGTAACTATTATTTAATAATATAAGATTTATAG
>JBNMJI010000040.1:0-10786 GCA_050873725.1 Roseburia sp. | reverse complement strand
GATAACAGTTCTCTTGCCAGTTCGTGTTTTTCAATTTCATCCAGACTTGCCAAACCGTTTCCCACGCTTTTTAGCTGTGCCGACTCCCGCATGGCTCCGATCAAGTCACTCATGGTATCTGAGACAATCGTAGCGGCATCTACTACGGTAGGAATTCCTATGGCAATTACCGGGATTCCCATGCTTTCTTTATTAATGGCGTGCCTGTGATTGCCCACACCGGAGCCCGGATTGATTCCGGTATCCGTAATCTGTATGGTACGGTTCAGCCGCTTCACACTGCGGGCCGCCAGTGCATCCACCACAATCACAATATCCGGCTCCGTCTCTTCTATGACTCCCCGGACAATTTCTCCTGATTCCATTCCGGTCTGTGCCATTACCCCCGGCACGATTCCGCTTATCTGGCTCGTTCTCTTATTTCCAAAGGCATATTGTCCATATTCTTTGATAATGTGCCTTGTAATCATCATATTATCTACCACATAAGGTCCTAATGCATCCGGTGTTACTTCCCGGTTGCCCAGACCCACTACTAAAATCTTAAGTTCTTCTTTTTCCCCCGGCAGCATGGTCTGAATCACTTTTGCCAGCTGCTCCGACACTTCTCTGTGATAATCCTCATCCTCTTCCATCATATCCGAAGCTTCAATAGTAATATATGTCCCCTTGGGTTTCTTCATTGCCTTTGCTCCGTTTTCCGTGTCAATAAATACTCTTGTAATCATGATTTCCGATGAAATTTTCTCTTCATCCACCCGTACTCCTTTTACTTCAATATGATCTTCATCAAATTTTTCTCTCGTCTCTAATGCGAGGTCTGTTCTTACCTGAAACATAGCTTCACTTCCTGTAAATGATTTTTTATTACTATTTTTTACATTTTTTCTCCAAATATGTATTGACAGATGCAAATATGTGGGATAAACTATCATAGTATGTTTACATTAGAACGTCCGTGTCCGGCTTTAATGAAACAACCAAAAACAATAAAACAATCATATTGGAGGTGTACAGGTTGGCTAACATTAAATCTGCTAAGAAAAGAATTCTTGTAAATCAGACCAAAGCTGATAGAAACAAGGCTATTAGATCAAAAGTTAAAACATCTATTAAGAAAGTAGACGCTGCAATCGCTGCAAACGATAAAGAGGCTGCTGCTGCTGCATTAGTTGCTGCAACATCTGAAATCAACAAAGCTGCTGCTAAGGGTGTTTATCACAAGAACACTTCTTCCAGAAAGATTTCACGCTTAAACAAAGCTGTGAACAAAATGGCATAATTGCCGGAAGAGCATAGATTATAAAAGATTATTTAAAAAGAACGTTTCGTACCGTCATTCGAAACGTTCTTTTTTTATGCCTTGAAACCTACTCTCATCCACTGTACTTTACAATCAGAAGTTCTACCGCCAACTGGTCTGCCATTCTTCCCGTCTTGACATCTTCTTCCGCCTGTCCGCAGTCTTCAATTGCTTCCTTTAACTGGTCAATCTTAAATGCTCCCGCCTGCCGAAGGTTCTTCTGCACTGCAAAGCTTGGCATTCCCGCAGTCTTGGCAATGCTGACTGCCGGATATCCCTTTGCCGACATGCTTTTTATCAACAGCAGATTCTGGAACTGTCTTGCAATCAAAAACAGGATTCGCATCGGTGCTTCCTTTAACGCCAGTAAATCATAATATAAATCCAATGCCTTTTTCTGGTTCTTCGCAGAGATGGCATCAATCATTTCAAAGATTTTATTTTCCGTCTGACCGGTACAGATTGCTTCTACATCTGCCGCTGTAATCTCCGTCTTATCCAATGTATAACAGAGAAGCTTTTCCAATTCCTTGTCAATGTTTTCCATGTCAGAACCGGTCTTAGAAAGGAAAAGCTGCATTACCGACTGGGTGATTTTCTTTCCTTCTCTTTGAATTCTTCCCAATATCCAGCGAACCAGCATATCTTCCTTCGGCGTTTCAAATTCCACAGCACTTCCTGCCTTGGATGCCGCCTTAAATAATTTGGAACACTTGTCCACTTCCTCTTCCACAAAGACAAAGCAGGTGGTTTCCGGCACCTGACTCATATATTCCGCCAGGTCATCGCAGCTGTTTTTAAAGAACCCACTGTTTTCCACCAGAATCATACGTTTTTCCTTAAAGAAAGGCAATGTTTCCGATAAATCAATCAGTTCCTTTGGATTAATATCCTTTCCCTCATATGCCGAAAAATTCATGGTATCATCCCGGTTCTACCAGTGCATGTTTTAACTTATCACGATACTGCCGCTTCAGATAATCTTCCGCTCCATATAAAAGATATACGTTTTTTAATTGTCCCGTTTTAATGTCATTATCTATTGTTTTCATACTGGATATTATACTATATTTTTTTCCCTTTATCAAAGACTACTTATCGGAAGCTCTGAATCCACACTTTTCCTCTGTCTTCCCGAAATGAAATCTGTCCACCCTCCACTGTATTATATACTTCTGCCGATACCATCTGCAGCCGCTTTATAGTCTCAGCATGCGGATGTCCGTAACGGTTATTTTCCCCGCAGGAAATCAAAGCAATCTCCGGCGAAAGTGCTTTTAAAAACTCTTCTGAGGAAGAATTTTTCGAGCCATGGTGGCCGACCTTAAGAAAATCTACTTTCTGTATCTGATTTTGTTCTAACAGCCACTTCTCTTCCGCCACTCCGGCATCCCCGGTAAACATTCCGGAAATATATTTCGTCTGATAGCGTAAAATCATGGATTTTCCATTCTCGTCCTCTGCCTGATACTGCTTATCCGGAAGAATGCAACGTATGGTATCTTCACCGCTTCGTATCTCATCTTCTGCCTTCATATAAAGAATTGGAATGTTCCTCTGGTCTGCCAGTATGCAGATTTTCTGATAATTCTCTGTTTCCGGTTGTTTTCCAGACAATACAATATTTTTGATGGGATACTCTGTCTCAAGAATCTCCAGCAATCCATTCACATGGTCTTCGTCATAGTGACTTACCAGCCAGTAATCAATCTCTGCGATTCCATTGCTTTTTAAGAATGGCAAAATCCGGTACTGTCCCACCTTCGATACATCCGTGCTTCCGCCATCCACAAATAGTGTCGTATCCTTTCCAAGCCTTAGATAAATGCCATCACCCTGTCCCACATCCAGCATTGCCAGAAAGAGGCTGTTTCTTGCAGGATGTAAAAACACAAGTAGCAGAACAATGCCTGTCAGTACCCCTATTCGTTTTCTGATGCACGGATGGGTGCCCGCTGTTATATGTTCTTCTTTCCAAGAGTGCTTACTTCTTTTTATCATCAGGCAGAAGCATGCGAAAAGCAGATAATAAGCTGCTATTTTCTGAACTGACCACTGTCCGACTATCTTCATTGCACCCGGAAGCTGACTGCTCCATCTGACTCCGATATAAATCACATTTAACAGTCCTTCCAACAGAATAATTGCTGGCTTCGCTGTCCATATTCCGACACCCATAAGCACCGTTGCAGCTATTCCGTTAATTAAAACTACACTTAACAACGGTACAATCAACAGATTTAACAGCACTGCATAAATAGGAATTTCATAATAATAGTATGCCACCAGTGGAAGCGTCATAAGCTGTACCGCCATTGAAATTGCAAAACTTTTTCTCACTTTCTGCCAGTACTTTTGTATGCTCTTCCAGTACTTATGTATATTCTTCCTGCTCTTTTCATCCTCTTCTTCCCTGCTCCGCCCTGCCGGCAGCACCGCTTCTATACATTCTGCCACCAACACCACTCCAAGAATTGCCGCCACCGAAAACTGAAGTCCAGCATAGCCGATGAGCCATGGGTTATCCCAAAGCAATAAAAGCAATGCTATTGCAAGCGCAGTCCGGCTGTCATAGCTTCGTCCCAGTATCTTTGCCGCCATCAGCAATGCAAACATAATCCATGCCCGAAGTGCTGATATTCCCATTCCTGTCATTTCCACATAAAGAAATAGTGTTCCCACAGCTATGAAACCTGCCAGAAGAAAGCTTCCTCGCTTTCGAAGCATTTTATATAAGAACAAGCCGATGCAGGAAATATGCATGCCACTGATTACAAGAATATGGCTGGCACCTGCCTGTTGAAACGTAGTTGTCACATCCCGCTCCAAAAGTTCTTTATCTCCCAACAGCATTGTGCCAAGAATCCCTGCATTTCTTTCAGATAAGTATTTTATATAATTTTCTTTTAACTTTTCTTTCAACAGAAAAAGTTTCTCTTTTACAATATTTTCCCTGCCGGATACACTACAAATCTTCTCCGCAATAAAATGATAGTCTATATTCTGACTGTGATAATACTGATATTCATCATAATTTCCATCATTGGCAGCATGATTGAGCTGTCGGATATTTCCTTCTAATACAATGGTTGTTCCAATACAACACGACTGGAAAGACGGTTCTTCTTTGAATTGAACCAGGACCGGATTGGTTTTATAAGTGTTATCTCCAATCCGCAAGAATACATGATTCAGATATAATCTTGTCTGATTATTTTTTCGTTCTTTTTTTGTTATTTTCCCCTGTATAACTGTTTTCTGTTCCTGTTGAAATAACGTTTCCTGCCCGGATAATACTTCCTGCCCGGATAGTGCATCCTGCCCGGATAATACTTCCCGCCCGGATAGTGCATCCTGCCCGGATAATGCATTCTGCTCCTGCAGCATATTTTGTACTGCGAGGTTCTGCTGTTGTGCATAGAGCATTCTTGTCATCCCCAGCAAAAAACCTATCATTCCAAGCACTGCAGCCAGACGGTATGCACTTTGCTTCTTTGTCCTCCAGGATGCCAAAAGATACCCCTGACATCCTGCTATAAAGAAACCTATACATATTCTGACTGTCACAGGAACAGACAAGCAGACTACGATACCGCACAAAAACAGTACAGTTCCATAACATAAGGGGCGTTTTATTATAATAATAGAACCACTCCTTACTATTTTCCCTTGCTATTTTTCCTTACTGTTCTATGTCCGTTCTTTTATAAAAGTTAAGGCGTTTCGGTTGATACTACCTCTTCTGTATCTTCGCTTACTACATAATCAAGATTTCTCTCATATAACTGGTCTAATGCAAAGCTGTCCCGGTATACGCCGCTGGTCTTTCCATTTACGGAAATCTGCACCTTACTGATGGTGGAAATCTCTGACAAAGAATCCACAATAGAATAAATGACTATCGGCTCCTGTATTTCATAATTCTGATTCAGGAACGCTTCATCTAATGTAACATAGCAGTTTCCATTAGTGGTAGTCACATTTACTAACTTTGTTCCCTCGGGAAGTGGTGCTTTCAAATTCTTATCATCCGGTCCCTTTAAGAGATTCTCCATAATCAGTTTTTCCATAGAAATGTTACTGCTGTACTGCATTTCTTTTTCACATTCTACCAGACCGCTTCCATCCGCATTTGCATAATATAAATGTAATGTTGTTGTCTGAATGGAATTAATCTGTTCTCCCGGATTCTCAACAAAGCTCTCTTCTGTCATTAATCCGATTACATTATCCCGGCTGTCTGTCAATGGTGCATCTCCCACATAAAAAGATACATATTTTACATCCGGAAGCTGTACCATTGTTTTTACCACTGCCGCACGGCACAGTACTTCATCCGTAGACTGCATTTTTGAATAATTTTCATTAAAATAGAGAAACAGCTGATTGCTTTCCAATGTCCAGTCTGTAATTGTAACATCACCCGGAACCGGTTTCTGGTACTCCACACTGTCCGTATTGGTACACAATGCGTCTAAAAGTTCTGCAATCATATCATCCGTATTTCCCTCTTTCAGGTCATACGGCTGCTCTACTACTTTCGTTTTCTCTTTATTCAGATAATAAATATGGTATGCCGAATCATCCGCCTGCTGTCTGCCACATCCTGCGAACAGTGACACCAGAAGGATAAGACTCAGCCATCCTGCAACTTTCTTCATGCCAGACCTCCTAGGCAATATAATTCAGCGGAATCCGCACGGTAAAGAGTGTTCCCTCTCCCTCTGTACTGAATACCTTGATTGCACCACGGTGCATTAATATAGCATTTCTTGTAATGGCAAGACCAAGTCCGGTTCCACCGATTTCCCTGGAATGAGACTTGTCTACACGATAGAATCTTTCATAAATATGTTCTAAGGAATCCTCCGGAATACCAATGCCGGAATCCTCTACCTTAAGATAGAAATACTGATAATCCGCATTCAGGGATACATGTACCCAACCGTCTTCCTTATTGTATTTGATTGCATTTTCCACCAGATTGGTAATAGCAAGCGTCAGCTTCACCTCATCAATTTCCGCTGTAACAGGGCGGAAGCTTTCCAGCACCAGATCTACATGCTGCTTTTCCGCAATCGGCTTTAATCTCTTTAAAATCAAATCCAGCATCTCATTGATATTTACGGAAGTAATATTCAAATCGGATGCAGACTTGTCCATCTTAACCAGTGAAAGTAAATCATTGATAATTTTATTTTCACGTTCAATTTCGTTTCCAATGTCCTGCATAAATTCACGATACAATTCTACCGGAACATCTTCCTGTCCATTCAGGGAATCTGCCAGCACCTTCATAGAGGTAAGCGGTGTCTTCAACTCATGAGACACATTGGATACAAATTCCTGTCTGGAATCATCTAACATCTTCATTCTGCTATAGAGCTTATTGAATTTCTCGGAAATCTGAACAGTCTCAGAATAATCCTTAATCATCAATTCTCCATCACTGGTTCCATATCCGTTCTGAATCTCAGCAATAGAGGATGCCATATTCTTCAACGGGTTTGTCAGACGAATGGATAAAAATACACTGACCGCAAACAATAAAACCGCTCCGACAATCTGAAGTACTAATGCGGCATTTCTCATATATTCCAAATTGGCAAGGATGCTGTCTGTTGAAACACTGATAAGAAGTACTCCGATGATATTCTTTTCTCCGGTCTCTACATTATCCGTAGTCAGCGGAATCGTCATTTCCACATAATGATTATCCGCATCATAATTCGTAGAATCATTTCCCTGAAAAGATTTTATTACTTCCTCTGAAATAATCGTCTTATTGGTGTCTAAATCATACGTATCCTTTATAATATGAAAAGAGGAATCTATCAGAAGAATTCTTCCATCATAAATACGGGACATCTGCTGCAACTGCGAAGTGATACTTTCAGACTCCGCTCCATTGATATAATCCGTAGAAACCATCTGATTTGCAAGAATCTTTGCCTGACCGATTACATCTACACTCCGGTTGGAAACCGCATGTTTCTCATAAGCAGTTAAAATTCCGACCCGGATTAAAATTCCTGTTAAAATTCCAATCAGCATAAAAAGGCAAATCAGCCGGAATTTCATGCTTTTCAAAAAATTACGAATACCTTTTTTTCTATTCATAAGTCTGTACCTTCATCCTCTGCTATATGGCTTTATTTCTGATAGAAATAACCTACACCCCATTTGGTATGCACATATTTTGGCTCACTCGGATTCGGTTCAATCTTCTCACGCAGTCTACGTACATGAACATCTACCGTTCTGACATCACCCGGATATTCATAACCCCATACCAGATTCAGAAGATTTTCACGGCTGTATACCTTATTCGGATTCATAACAAGAAGTTCTAACAAATCAAATTCCTTGGCTGTCAGATTAATCTCTCTTCCCTGAACAAACAGTCTGCGGCTCTCACAGTCTAATTTCAAATCTCCGCTCTCTATCACTTTAGAATTTTCTTCCTTCGGCTCACTGGCTGCAGTTCTTCGCATAATTGCCTTAATTCTTGCTTTCACTTCAAGAATGTTAAACGGCTTGGTGATATAATCATCTGCGCCATATTCCAGTCCTAAGATTTTATCCATATCATCGCCCTTTGCCGTCAGCATGACGATTGGCATATTAGAAAATTCCCGGATTGCCTGACACACTTCAAATCCATCCATCTTCGGAAGCATGATATCCAGTAAAATCATATCAAACTTATTCTCCTGTGCCAGACGTAACGCCTCTTCACCATCATATGCACAGGTTACTTCCATTCCATCCTGTTCCAATGAAAAACGGATTCCTTTCACTATTAATTTTTCGTCGTCCACAACCAGAACTTTTTTTGCCATTTTACACCTCAGTTAACCCTAATATTATCTTTTATTTTTTCAAAAACACCATTTTTAATTCCGGGAATATTCATCAAATCTTCGATGGTCTGAAATGCACCATTCTTTTCCCGGTAAGAAATAATTGTCTCAGCTTTTGATTCTCCAATTCCGGAAAGTGTCATAAGCTGTTCCTTCGATGCCGTATTCAGATTGATTCTGCCATCCTCCGGCTCTGCTGCCGAATCAGTGCTCTCTGTCTGCTGCAAAAGGTAAGTCTCTTCATCCGGCACCTTTATCATCTGTCCGTCAACAACCGGTTCTGCCTGATTAAGTGCCTCTTTTGCTGCAGTATCATTCAAGCCTCCTGCCAGTTCTAATACATCGCAGACCCTGGCACCTTCTGCCACTTCATATACCCCCGGGCGCATTACCTCACCGCAGACATATACATAACAAGAAGCCGGCGGGCATAAGGCAGCTTCTGTAACCTCTTCGCTCTCCTTTTGCGTATCCGGCTCAAAATATACGGTATCCTCTTTTCCACATGCCGTATATACAATTCCAAAATATAAAGCCAGAACTAATAACCCGACTTTTTTCATCCGTATCACTCCCTTACATAAATTCTGTTATGTAAGAAAGTCCCCTAATGCTTACTGCTTTCTATTTTAACGAAAATTTGTCTTTTATACAAGTAGTATTTTCAAATTATTCCTGTGGCAGGCTGCCGCCATTCCACAGTGCCTTCATCTGTCTTGTGAATTCCGACCAGAATTCCCCTGCATTTGCTGCATCCGGTACCAGACGGCTGTTTTGATACTGTATAAAAGCAGCCTGTTCTGTTTCATCTCTGGCAATACTTTCACTGGTGGAAATATGGCCGGTCATTGCATGCAGTGTATCCGCTTCTTCATTTTCTACAAAAGCTGCAAAATCTGCAGCTGCGTCTTTTTCTTCTGAGAACTCATTTACCAGCAGAATTCCTGTTCTGGCAATTCCCTGCATCGGTGTCGTATCATCTAACATTGGAAGCCCACAAACACCATAATTTTCTGCTGTAATCTTACTCAAATCATCAGAATCGATAATTGCACACAAAGAAGCTCCCTGATTAAAATTCTCTACCACCTGTTCTCTGTCCACCCCATTTGTATCCATGTCTACCGTTTCCGAAAGGTTCTTAAAGAAAGTTAATTCATCATTATATTTTTCTCCATATGTTGTTGAAAGGGTATAGTCCGTCTCATTCCACTCCACTTCAGTACCCACAAACGGATAATCATAAAATCCATCTGCCACATTCCATTCCAACAGATTTCCCACACCTTCTCCTAAAAGGTTATTCTGTCCGTAATCTAAAATTTCTGAAATGCTCTCCGGTGCTTCCGGGAAATTTTCCTTCTGATATACCATTACCAGCGTATCAAAAAATACTGGATATTCATCCTCTGTTGCAACGCCATATAAATATGCCTTATCTTTTGCATCATTCCAGGTAAGGTACAAATCCGGATAATCGTCTTCCGCCATGGTTGCATCATAAATCTGCTCAAGATAAGATGTCTCATCTACATAGCGGACGTCCACTGCTGTACCGGTTTTTGCATAGTAATCCAGTGCACACTGTTCAAAATAGTCCTTACAGTCCGCATCACTATACCAGAAAGAAAGCTCTTTTTGCGCTGCTTCATATGCTTCTTTTGTTTTCTGGTCAGATGCTGTCTGCCCTTTTCCGTCTGTTTTTAACTCTGTTTTCCCAGCTTCTTTGCTGCTGCTATAAAATGCAGTCGCTGACAGCAGGATAACTCCCACTGCCAGCGTTGTTGTTTCTATGATTTCTTTTGTTTTCTTTTTCATATACCCTGCCTATATACGATCCAGTACTTTTTTCAGTTTCGTTATCATTTCATCCACATGTTCTTTTTCAATTACAAGTGGTGGCACCATACGAATTACATCTGCGCCTGCCGTTATAATAATTAAACCTTCTTTTAATGCTTCTGCTGCAATGGTTCCAACAGGCTTCGTACTTACCAGTCCCTGCATCAGTCCCATACCACGACGTGCTGTGATAAAGTCATATTCCTCTACCAGTTTATCCAGTTCGCTTTCCAGATAAACTGCAATTTCTTTTACATGGTCTGTAATCTTTAATTCTTCGAATAAATCAATTACCTTGCTGACCGCTGCTCCAACAAATGGATTACCGCCATATGTGGTTCCGTGGTCACCCGGTGCCAAGGATTTCTCTGCCACATGCTCTGTCATGGCAAAAGCTCCTACCGGCACTCCACAACCCAATGCTTTGGCACTGGTCAGAATATCCGGTTTGATTCCATAATGCTGCCATGCAAACATTTCTCCGGTTCTTCCCATTCCGCACTGGATTTCATCTAAGATAAGAAGAATGTCTTTTTCTTTGCAAAGAGCAGAAATTTCTTTCATAAAGGATTCCTCTGCCGGATAAATTCCGCCTTCACCCTGTACAGTTTCAAAGATAGTCGCACAAGTTTTTTCTGTTACCTGTGCTTTTACACTTTCGATATCATTAAAATCTGCAAACTTCACTCCACCGCAAAGAGGCTCAAACGGTTCTCTGTAATGAGCATTTCCGGTTACGGATAATGCACCTAAGGTTCTTCCATGGAAAGAATGGTTC
>JBNMJI010000039.1:0-11049 GCA_050873725.1 Roseburia sp. | reverse complement strand
TTATCAGTTGTACCCTGATAGAAGATATCATTTCCCTGTGCATCCCAGGTTACTTTATCTCCGTCCTGTTTGAAGGTCTCATCACCTTTTACATTCTTGATATCCTTTAAATCAGATGCATCCTCTAAAGTATCTGTATTATCTTTATTCTTTAACCAGTCGCTGACAATGGTTTTATTTACAGTACCGTCTGCATCTGCAATCATATATACGGTTTCATCTTTTCCTGTTTCTTCTGCTTCCTTATCAGAATTCAGAAGATTTCCTAACTGGTCTTTTAATTCTGACTTAGTCTCTTCTGTGTCTGCATCTTCTGTGTCTGCATCCTCCGTAGAAGCTTCTTTCTCAGTAGTCTCTTCTGATACGCTTTCTGTAGATGGTTTTGCTGCATTTACCTGCCATACACCATAACTGGTTCCAAGCATTGCTACCATTAACACACCTGCGATTACACGAATCGCATATTTATTTTTGAATTTATTCTTTAATTCTGAAAATTTCATTGTTATGTCCTCCTTCTTAATCTATACCGTTTTGTTCTTATTGCGGAAACCAGCACTGGTTGCGCAGATTACTTTATCAAATATCATAAACAGTGAAGGCAGTACAAAGATTACAACCAACATACTAATCAGTGCACCTCTTGCCATCAATGTACATAAGGAACTAATCATATCGATATCGGAATAAAGTCCTACACCAAAGGTTGCTGCGAAGAAACTCAATGCGGATACGATAATGGACTGGATTGAGCTCTGCAGGGCACTTGTAATTGCTTCCTTCTTCCCGGCTCCCTGATATCTTGCTTTCTTATACTTATTCGTCATCAGAATTGCATAGTCAACGGTTGCACCCAGCTGAATGGTTCCGATTACGATGGATGCAATAAACGGAAGCTGTGTACCGGTGTATGCCGGAATACCCATATTGATGAAGATTGCAAAGTAAATTGCAGCTACCAGAATAATCGGCAGTGAAATAGATTTAAATACAACTGCAATGATTACGAAAATTGCTCCTATAGAAACTGCACTTACGACCTTGAAATCATGGTCTGTTGTGGTAATCAGATCCTGTGTACATGGTGCTTCACCAATTAACATGCTGTTTTCATCATAGTTCTTAATGATATCGCTGATGGCATCACACTGTGCATTTACTTCATCTGATGCTACTTTATACTCGGAAGTAATCAGCAACAGTTCATAATTTTCATTTTCCAGTTCACTTCGGATAGAATCCGGGATGACATCTCTTGGAATTGCCGGTCCGACGATTGCATCCAGACCAAGTGTTGCCTTTACACCATCCACATCATCGATTTCATCAATCATCTTGGATATGGTCTTTGGCTCTAAGCTGCTGTCTACTAAAACGATGTGGGTTGCACCCATATCAAAGTTTTCTTCCAGCTTGTTATTTGCTGCAATACTTTCCAGTGAATCCGGCAATGTACCAGCCAGATCGTAATATACGTTGGTATTGCTATAGCCCCAGATTGCAGGTCCTAAGATTACCAGGAATAAAATAATGAATATGTAATAATGGCTGGTAATCCAGTTTGCGATATTTCCAAGGTCCGGTAAGATAACACGATGCTTCGTTTTCTCAATTGCCTTGTCAAATACCAGAATCAGGGATGGAAGAATGGTTACACAGGCGATTACACCAAAGATAACACCCTTTGCCATTACCACACCAAGGTCAAGTCCCAAGGTAAAGCTCATGAAACATAATGCAATAAATCCGGCTACTGTAGTAATGGAACTTCCAACTACAGAAGTAATGGTATTTGAAATTGCATGTGCCATGGCACGATTCTTATCTCCCGGGAATCGCTCCTGATTCTCCTGATAACTGTGCCACAGGAAAATGGAGTAGTCCATGGTAACACCAAGCTGCAAGACTGCCGCCAGTGCCTGTGTTACATAGGAGATTTCTCCTTTTATTACGTTACTTCCCAGATTATATACAATTGCCATTCCAATACTCAATAAGAAGAACAGTGGAATGATTGCGGAATCCATAGTCAGGGAAAGTACCAGAACAGATAACAGTACTGCAATCAATACATAAAATGGAACCTCTTTATTGGTCAGATCCTTAATGTCTGTTACAACTGCTGACATACCACTTAAGTAACACTGTTTTGTTGTAATTCCCCGAATCTCTTCAATGGCATCCATTGTTTCATCTGCTGACATGGAAGTATCAAACAAAATCGCCATCAGAGTACTGTCTGATTCATCATTATTGAATATGTCATAAATCTCATCCGGCAACACATCCATTGGTACGGATAAGTCTGCCAGTGAATCATACCAGATAACAGATTTAACATGGTCTACATCTGCAATCTGTTCCCGAAGGGTGGAGATATCTTTATCTTCCATACCTTCAATGACACATAGGGAAAATGCTCCTGTACCGAACTCATCCACCAGAATATCCTGTCCTTTCATGGACTCTAATTCACCTGGCAGATAGGAAAGGATATCATAGTTAACCCTTGTGTTAAAGTAACCAAATGCTGCTGGAATCAGTAAAGCAAAACTGATAATGAGTATCAGGACTCTGTGCTTTACGACGCCCTTTCCAAATTTAATCATCTCTTTACCATCTCTTTCTTTTTCATGTTTTTCTAGGTAAGAGTATAAAAAAAAAGACTGCACTCGAACATATGCAATCTTTTTTGGCTGTATCATTCCAATATACAAATTGTTGAATCTGTAACAGTTGCTATACATATCTGCCAATTTGTATATTAATTATCGCCTATAATATCTGCGATAGAATTGCGAATCATATAATTATAAATATCCGACATCTCTTTTGCAGGCATAGACATTCCACTTTTTATCCAGGTAATTACCAGAAAACATAAGGACTGGGCATGATACCGGGCAATCCGCTCTTTTGTAAGCCATGGCGACGGAATCTTCTTATCCAGATTCTTCTCTTCCAATACTTCTATCAGTGTTCCCGTAATGCATTCCTTTACAATATCTTCAAAAGAGTTCTGTCCCTCTAAGCGGCTTGCTTTGGTATAGAAATCTTTTTCTTTTTCAATACCCGCGAATATGATAATCAACGCCTGATCAATCATTCCATTCTGAATCAACGGCTTTACCGGTTCTAATAATTCAGTCCGGATAATCCACTCTAACAGTTCATACTTATCCTGAAAATGATTGTAAAAGGTCGGGCGGATCACTCCCGCTTTATCGGTTATCTCTTTGATTGTAATCTTTTCTATAGGTTGCTTGATTGTCAGCTCTTTTAGGCTCTCCGCAAGCAGTGTATCGATTGCGTTCCTTCCCTGATTTGTCATAACTTCCTCTCATCTTCCTATCAAACAGCCGTCTAAACGACCAGTCGCACTATAGTGATACTTCTTGCTTCCTTATCATTCTTAAGGTCTATGATTTCTCCTGTATCACAGACTTTTACAATCGGGCGAAGCACAAATCCCTGATAATTATGCTTTACTACTGCCATTCTGCCATCAGAAAGTTCCACTTCACAACCTGCCGGATAAACAGCCACCCAGCGTAAAAATACTTCCACCAGCTTCGGATCAAACTCCGAACCGTTCATTGCCATTATATATTCAATGACATCTGCCAGCGGCATCGGATCACGGTATGGCCGTTTTGAAATCATGGCATCATACACATCTGCCAGCTTGATAATTCTTCCATAAATACTGATTTCATCACCGGATTTGCGCATCGGATAACCCTCGCCATTATAGCATTCATGATGTTCTAATACACCAAGATATACTTCTGGTGCGAAATCAAAATTATCCCTCAGGAACTCATATCCTAACTTCGGATGCTGTAATACGATTCTTCTTTCTTCCTCGGTCAGTGCACGACGTGCATTTAATATATCTATCTCTAAGAATTTCTTTCCGATATCATGAAGTAATGCAGCCGTAGTAAGAATGCGGAGCTCATACTCATCCATCCCATAATGTGCTCCGATTACTGCGGATAAAATTCCCACATTTACAGAATGAAAATAAGTATAATCATCATAATTCTTAAGACTCATCATGTTATACATTACTTCTTCATTTTCCAGAAGACTGTCCACCACCTGCATGACAGCTTCCCGAATCTGCCATTCCTGTTCACTGACATCTTCCTCTTCCATGCGGTCAATAAACAGACGATGTACTATTTCCAGGCTCTTTGAGTGAATAGATGGCTTAATTACTTCGGCAATCTCTATTTCTTCGGAAAACTTATCATCAATATAAAGACCCGGATAACCCATCTTATCCAGATTCTCTATCTGTTCCTGATTCAAAATCTGATGTCTGCCTAAAAGCATGACTCCCTGACCGTCTAATATGTCCTGAGCCAGTACCATTCCAGCTTCCACCCTTTTTATTGGTAGATAACGCATCTAAATTACTCCTCTTTGTCTTTTGTTACCCCACACGCCTATTCTATAACATTTTATCTGCGATTACAACTTTTTTACTCATCAAATTCTACCGTCACAAAAAAGCCCTTCGGTGTTTCCTTTACATCCACTACCGTTCCCTCAGTAGACTTCAGACGTTCCCGGAAGGTATAATTTGCTGACATTGCAAATGCATTGCCAAGTGTATAGTAATAGGAAGTCGGCAGCTTACTCTCTGTCACCGGTAACACATCTCCTACTTCCAGTAACCCGGTTCTCTCCATTTTAAACTCCATCTGCCGCATTGATAATACGCCTCCTGATTATGCTTCTAAATTATTCATTTTCTTCTGAATCTTCTTCTACTGCTTCTACATCAATGGCTTCTGCCGCCTGTTTTGCCGCTTTGACAGCACCTGCCACACGATATACTACAAACAAATCACTCAGTCCGTCATAAATCAGTGCAATTCCTACGATTACCATAGCAATCTGCACCATCTCGATGGCTTTCCAGATTAATAATACGCCGAATGCAAAATTAAGAATTGTAATCAAAAGCAGAATTCCCCATGCTGTGTCACCATTCTGCTTTGCTTCAATGGTCATCCGTAAGTCTTCCAGACCATGCATCAGCAATACAACTCCGATTACTACCGGGAATATCTTTGCAAAGTTCAATGGCTGTACCAGAATCCATACCCCCAAAATAACCAGTGCAATTCCGGTTGCCAGTCCCAGCCTGCTTTCCAGTTTATTTCTCATATAAGAAATAATATGTCCGATTCCCATCACGCATAAAATAGCTGCTAAAATATAGCAAAGTACCTTTGTTACCTGTGTAGGCCATATCATAAGAATAACTCCCAGTGCCACACAAAGAATAGCGGATAATATAACATCTGCTTTGATTCTCTTTAATGTTTCCTTCATAATAAATACGCTCCTTCCACTTATTTTCTTTCATTTATTTTGCAGTAATATCTGCATAGGCTGCTCCGGTTACTGCTGCTAAGTCTGCCGGAGATAACGCCATGGATGTGCCGATTCTTCCTCCACTGATATAGATTTTATCAAACTGTTCCATACTTTTATCTAAAATGGTCGGGAACTGTTTCTTCATTCCAAGGGGACTGCAGCCGCCTCTTACATAACCGGTAATCTTTGTAATATCTTTTACATGAATCATTTCTACGGATTTCTCACCGGCCGCTCTTGCTGCCGCCTTTAAATCCACCTCTTCTGCAATCTGTACCACAAAAACATAATATGCCTTGCTCTTTCCCTGCATGACCAGTGTCTTATAAGTCTGTTCCACCGGTGCTCCGGTCAGCTCCGCCGTATGCAGTCCGTCAATAAATTCATCACATTCGTAATTTAAGATTTCATATGCCACTTTATGCCGGTCTAAAATCCGCATGGCATTGGTCTTTACTTCTTTTCCCATGATTTATGCTCCTTTTGGGTTCTTTACTTTTTTGAAAGTATCTGTTTTAACCAGAGACCTGTCTTGGTCAAATCTTCATCTGTCCAGCCGGAAATCTTATCACAGCCAGACTTTATCAAAGACGATGTTTCTTCTTTATTGGCAAGGTTCCACTGGATATAACTGAGCTGATTTGCATCAGTAAATTCAGCCCACTTTTCTGCTTCATCATAATCAATACCACCATTTCCCGATGCATCGCAGATGCTGTATTCACTGATAAATACCGGAGTGCCTGCATCCAATGCTTTCTTTACTTTATCACGGAGTTCCTGCTTATGGGTTGCGGCATAATAATGACAGGCATACATCACATTTGCCTCTTCCAGTGGATGTGCCGCCACTGCATCTACATCCTGTGACCAGGTCGGCGTTCCCACAATAATAACTGCAGTTTTTGCATTGTTTCGAATAGCAGGAATCACTTCTTCCGCATAAGAACGGATATCTTCCCATGTAGTCCCGCCGTTTGGCTCATTGCAGATTTCATAAATTACATTGTCATAATCTTTATATTTTGCTGACATATCGGCAAAAAAGGTCTTTGCTTCCTCTTTATGCTGGTTTGGATTGCCGTCGCTTAAAATATGCCAGTCCACAACCACATACATATCAAGTTCGGTTGCCGCCTTGATTCCCTCATCCAGACGGTTCAACTGTTCTTCTTTGTTACCGCCGGAAAGATAACCCTCATATTCTTCCGTATACATGGCAAGTCTTATGGTATTTCCGCCCCAACTTTTAATATCAGCAAAGGCATCCTTATTCACAAACTGTGGAAACCATACGATTCCAAGGGTGCTGACTCCCTTTAACTGCACGGCATTGCCATCCCTGTCCACAAGCTGCGTTCCCTCTACCCGAAGTGCTCCATGGGCAGCAACGCCATCTCCAGCTACTGCCTTATCCATTGCATCCACCTCTCCTTTTGATTCTTCCGAAGTATCCGCTTCCGTTTCCTTCATTGCTTCCGTATCGGAAACCTTTTGCATATCTTCGGTTTCTTTTATCACAGGCTCCTTTGTCTCCGGCTGTTTCTTTGTATTCATACATCCGGATAACAATAACATGCCCGCTAATAGGACCCCAATCCATCTTTTTTGCATGTTACTCATCCGCTCCATTCACATAGGTTTCTAAAAAAGAATGTTTTACACCATCTTTCTTATAAGCGATAATGGTACTTAAATTTACATTTTCCACACTGCGGAAGATATTATTTTCCACATATGGATTTACTTCTTTTAATCTGGCAATCAGCTGTTTGATTTCCATCCGCTTTGACACGGTACGTCCATCCGGATCACAGGTGGTACAGGTATCGGTAAAATGGCAGGCACACTGGATAAAATGCAAATCATTATAATCTCTCCAATGCTTGATATCATCCTCCCGGATTAAATACATCGGCCGAATCAGTTCCATTCCTTCAAAATTCGTGCTGTGAAGCTTTGGCATCATGGTCTGTACCTGTGCACCATAGAGCATTCCCATTAAAATAGTCTCAATGACATCATCATAATGATGTCCCAGTGCAATCTTATTACAGCCTAATTCCTTTGCCTTACTATATAAATAACCGCGGCGCATTCTCGCACACAGATAGCACGGAGAATTCTCAATCTCATATACCGCATCAAAAATCTGTGTTTCAAATACCGTAATCGGAATCTGCATCAGTTCTGCATTCCGTTCAATCACTTTACGGTTCATCTCACTGTATCCCGGATCCATCACTAAGAATACCAGTTCAAACTGGAATTTATTATGCCGCTGCAATTCCTGAAAGAGCTTTGCCATCAGCATGGAGTCCTTACCGCCGGAAATACATACTGCCACTTTGTCTCCCGGTTGCAACAGCTCGTATTCATTGATTGCTTTTGCAAATTTACTAAAGATTGCTTTATGAAATTTCTTGCGGATGCTCTTCTCAATTTCCTGACAGCGTTCCTCTTTCTCTGATGTTTTCTTCTGGAAACTGTCCATCAGATATGCGCCATAACCGCCCTCTAAGCTGACTGCATCAAAACCTTCTTCCCTTAGTCTTTCCGCTACTCCGATACTGTTGATTCCTTTGGCACAAAATAGTATCAGACGCTTGTCTGCCGATAGTTCCTCTTTTCTCAAAAAAATCTCCTGCTCCGGCAGATTGACTGCTCCCTTGATACTTCCATAGCGGAAGGCATCCTCATTTCTGATATCGATTAACTGGTATTCCCCAGCCTTATATTCTTTTAATTGTGCCAGATTAATCTCAGTATCTGCCATGCTTCCGCTCCTTACTTTCAATTTTTCTCTTATTTTATACTAGGCGTTTTCTTTTATCAATACCTTCTGTTTCCATTTTCCGCTCCGCCACCGTAAAATCATTCCCACTGCCCGGACACATTCATCCATAGCCATACCGATATATGCTCCACAAACCAGCAATCCAAGATGAATTCCGAAGAAATAAGTTCCCCCCACCGCACACAGGTACATAAATATCGCAGCAATCACTGTAGTAAATACCGCATCACCGCTGGTCTTTAAAGCATTTCCATATACCAGATTAGTCACCCGTCCAATTTCAAGGACAATATCGATTGCCAGCAGCTTTCCAACCAGAGATACCATCTGCGGATTATCCGTAAACATCCGTATCAGCCAATGGGACGATAAAGCAAAAATACTCTCCAGTATCGTCGCAACAATTACACCCACAACTGCTGCTTTTCTGGTTCCTTTATCGCAGGCTTCATAATCCTGTGCACCAATCCGCCAGCCGACCATAATTGCATTTGCCTGGGCTAACGCTGCACCTACGCAGTAAGAAAAATTTGTAATCTGCATGGCATAGGAACGGGCTGTTACGTTCATTCCATTGGCATCCATCTGATTTAAGAAACGGATGATCAAAGTCATTGCCACATTATATAGTGCCGTTTCCATGGCAGAAGGCAGTCCGACCTTAACAATCTGTCCGAATACCACACGGTTCTTAAGCCTCTCCTTCTTCTCCTTCGCATGGATATAATAATGTCCAAAGCAGATTACCAGGCCAAGATTCAGTACCCTTGAAATTACGGTTGCTGCAGCAACTCCTGCTACTCCGTAGTGAAGCACAAAAAGGAATACTGCATTTAAGATAAGATTTAAAATGTTGGCAGATACCGTTGCCACAAGAGGCTGTCTGGTATATCCAAACGCTCTTAAGTAACTGGAAAAAATCGGAATCAGTGCGTTTAAAATGCATCCGCCTCCCACAATCCTAAGATATGTTTTTGCATACTCCATCAGAGAATCTGCCACACCAACCGCTGATAATATCATTCCTGACTGAAAGAACAAAAATACCGCAAGAATTGCTCCTACTATGGCATTAAATAACATGCCAAGCTGTCTTGCCTGATATGCAATCCCCTCTTTTCCGGCACCGATATACTGCGTCATAACCGCAATCATTCCGGCAGAAATAACAGAAAACATAATGATAAAAATACCTATATAGGTATTGGCTGTTCCAACAGCGCCGACTGCTGCATCTCCCACAGATGAAAGCATCAGTGTATCCACCATGCCGGAAAGCATATAACATAATGTTTCCAGGCAGATTGGTACAAACAATTGTCCAAGGGTTTTCTTTTGTTCCACGTTTTGTCCTCTTTCTTTTCTTTCGATAGTTTTTACATTTTATAATTTATCTTTTTGAATGGCGTCTGTGTAGTCTGCCAAGACGGGATGCGGTATCAGGGTGTAAGCATCCCTGCTTTGGCAGACTACACAAACGTTTATCTAAATAGCAAATACTAAATAGCAAGCTGCAAATAATAATAAAATCAATAGCTATGCGCAATTACAAGAAAATCCTGCGGACGCAAATGTAACAAACTTACATTTATTTTTGGTCTGCAGGATTTTATTTTACTGCGCTATCTGACTTTTATGCTGCCGGCTGTTCAGACTGTTTATCATGCATTACCAGCTTCAGCAGAATCGGGGTAATCAATGTTGTCACGATTACTACCAGTACGATTGGTGCGAAGAATCTATCATCTAACATGCCGCACTGATATCCCTTCTGGGCAACAATTAACGCAACCTCACCACGGGAAATCATTCCGACACCAATCTGTAATGCTTCTTTATTTGTATAGCGGCAGAACTTTGCGCCCAGTCCGCATCCAACCACCTTGGTCAGTAAAGCAATAACTAAAAGGATAATGGTAAATCCTACCATAGAACCTGTCATTCCGTCTAAGGATGTCTTAATACCGATACTTGCGAAGAATACCGGTGAGAAGAATAAGTAAGACGGGAAGTTGATTCTGTCTTTTACATATTCACCGTTCTTCATGCTGCAAAGCATCAGTCCTGCGAAATATGCACCTGTAATATCTGCAATGCCGAAGAATTTTTCAGATACATAGGATAACAGGAAGCAGAATGCCAGTGCAAATACAGTAACACGTCTTTTCTGACCTTCGCTTTCAATTAATGGTTTGCATTTTGATACCAGGAAGAATAAGATTCCGATTACAATAAAGTAAAGAACGATCTTAACCATAACAGTAACCGGATTTACGCTGGTATCCTTTAAGCTCGTTACAATGGTAAGTACAATAATTCCAAGAATATCGTCAATAACAGCTGCGCCAAGAATGGTTGTTCCGACTCTTCCCTTTAAACGTCCCAGCTCACGCAATGTTTCTACTGTAATGCTTACAGATGTCGCTGTCAGCACAACCCCGATAAAGACAGATTTCAATACCTCCTGATAATCTGCAAAATCTGTATGGAAATATAATGCATACCCTAAAAATCCACCAATCAGAGGAACAATAACTCCGATTAAAGCAACGATAAAGGATGCCAATGCATTTGCCTTGATTTCTTTCAAATCAGTCTCCAGTCCTGCGGAAAACATCAGGAAAATAACTCCGATTTCAGCTGTAATCTCAAGGTACACACCGTTGGTTCCATCCAGTGTGATAAGTTTTAATACAGATGGTCCTAAAATAATACCGGCTGCCAGTGCTCCTACTACTGCCGGCATATGCACTTTTCGTGAGAAAAGTCCTAATACCTTTGTTGAAATTAAAATAATTGCTAAAAAAAGCAGAAATTCATAAGATTCCATAATATGACCTCTTTCCTTTCTTCTCTTG
>JBNMJI010000038.1:0-11248 GCA_050873725.1 Roseburia sp. | reverse complement strand
ATGAGGTCTTTTTCTTTTGCAAGCAAAACAGGGAGGAAGGAAATAGATGAGATATCTGGTTGGTGCAGATAATAATACTTGGAGACTGCCGGATGCAGTGAATGCAGCGGCTGCGGGGGATACCATTGAATTTCAGGCAGGCTATTCGCCGGTGATGAACAGCATTGTCATAAATAAGGACCTGCATTTTGAGGGGAAGACTACAATGGGAGAGGGTGGAAACCAGACCTTTACCAATGTAATCACAGGAAAATTTAATATCAATCAGAAGGCAAATGTAACATTTGAAAATATCTGGATTTGTTATGGTGTGGAAAAAACCAATATCATTAACTGCAAGGATCAGGCAGAAGTCAGCCTGACAAACTGTGTGTTGGAAAATACACAGGCAGAGGGAGATGTTTATCCGGTAATTTATGCGGAGAATAACGCAAAGGTGGTTTTAAAAAGCACTACCATCATGGAAAATCCAAAATTATATATGAAAAGCTATATCGAAAACAGTACTCTGGAAATGGAAGACTGTACTTTTCAGGATTGCAAACTGATACTGGAGTTTGTGGACTTTAAAATGAAAAACAGTACCATTCATACAGGGGATGGCAATACCATACATGCAGTAGGCTGTGATGTACAGATTGAGAGCAGTACCATTAAGGGCTGTGATATGGAAAAAGAATATCCGGCAGTATGGCTGGATAGAAGTTCAGCCAGCACCGTGTCAACACTTGTAACACAGCCGGGCTTTGGCGCAGCTGTATGTGTAATGAATGGCGCAGGTTTGCACTCTGAAGGAGATGAATTTACTTCCATAAAAGTAGAGGATGCAAAAGCTACCTTTAAGAATACGACGATTCGTGAGGGTGCTATGATACAGGATGAGTCAGCAGCATGCATTCTTGGAGAATGGAATATTTTAGGTGAGAATGAAGATAAGATTGACCTTGGCATCATGAATCGTTCCGTAGTCTATGGAGACACTCTTACCTTAAATCATGTGAATTCACCGAATATCAGAATGACAGAGGATTCCATTTTAAGTGTGAAGGAACTGAAACATAATGGTGGAGAAGTAAGTGAACTGAATATTGAGGCAGAAGAGAACTGTAAGACTTACTATCCAAAGAATGGCAGAGCATCCGGAAATGCCGGTAATGGCAGTGAAGATTCCGATAAACCGCAGTTAAGTGCAAGAGAGCAGTTGAATCAGTTAATCGGACTTGGCAGTGTCAAGAAAGAGATTGACAAAATGCTTCGTATGGTGGAATTCAACCAGCAGCGTATTGCAAAAGGCTTAGAGCCACAGGAGCAGTCCTATCATTCCGTCTTTCTGGGCAATCCTGGAACCGGAAAGACAACCGTTGCCCGGCTGATTGGAGAAGTGTTATTTGAATCAGGAGCATTTAAGAGTGATGAATTTAAACTGATAGAGGCATCAGAGCCTGACTTCATTTCCCAGAATGTAGGTGGAACAGCGCAGCAAACTCTGGCATTATTGGAAAAAGCAAAAGGTGGCGTGCTCTTTATTGACGAGGCATATGCCCTGAATAAAAAGGATGCCAATGTAGACTTTGGTATTGAAGCAATCAATACCATCTTAAAGTATATGGAAGACCATCGTGGAGAAATCATGATTATCTTCGCCGGATATACCAAAGAGATGGAAGAGTTCTTAAAGACCAATCCGGGACTTACCTCCCGTGTGCCAAACAAATTTGTCTTTGAGGATTATACTCCGGATGAAATCGTTGAGATTGGCGAGAAGGATTTAGTGAAGAAGCAGTATCAGTTTGAGGATGAAGAATACTATGCACAGCAGGTAAAACGTGCATACCGTAATTCCTTAGACCACAGCAATGCCCGCTGGATTCGTAACTTTAACGAGAAGCTGTTAAAGGCCTTTGCCAACCGTGTTATGAATACGGGAACAGAGGATTTGGAAACTATCACCAGAGCAGATATTGATGAAGTTCTGGCACAGGGCAGATATCAGGCATCCGGTAAGAAGGATGAGGATGCATTGGAACGTCTGCAGAAGCTGATTGGAATCAATGGTGTAAAAGAGCAGGTAAACCGCTTTATTTCACTGGTAGAATTAAATCACCGAAGAGAAGAACAGGGCATGGAAAACAGTGACTTTACACTGCATTCCTTATTCCTTGGTAATCCGGGAACCGGAAAGACAACGGTAGCCCGTATTGTAGGAGAGGTTCTTTATCAGAAGGGAATTATCAGCCAGAAGAAATTTGTTGAGGTATCCAGAAGTGATCTGGTGGCAGGCTATATCGGTCAGACAGCCAAGAAGACAAGAGAAGTCTTAGAGTCAGCCTTAGGCGGAGTCCTTTTCATTGACGAGGCATATTCCCTGAGTCAGGGCAGTGAAAATGATTTCGGTAAGGAAGCCATTGATGAGATTTTAAAATTTATGGAAGACCATAGAAAAGACATGGTTATTATCTTTGCAGGATATACGAAGGAAATGTCCGAGTTCTTGCAGATGAATTCCGGTCTTGCCAGCAGAATCCCGCATACCTTTGATTTTGAGGACTATACACCGGATGAAATTGTAGAGATTGGACTTCTTGGTTTACATAATGCAGCATATGAAGTGGATGAAGCAGCCTATGCAGATTTGGTAAAGAATAATTACAGCCTGACTTCAGACCACAGCAACGGACGCTGGGTAAGAAACTTAAATGAAGAGCTTATCATGGTGATGTCAGAAAGAGTTGCCCATGCAGCGGATGCGGATATTAACCGGATTCTGCAGGAGGATCTGGATGCAGTCCGTGCCGGAAACCATGGAGCGCGTACATTAAAAAGCACAGAAGAAAGCACAGAAAAAGTAGTTGCAGATGAAAATGGATATGCAGTACCGCCAAGCAACAGCTAGTCTGAGGAGTATGACTGATAAAATTTACAAAAAATGTATATTATTTTGCACAAATTTGTAGAATGTATCAAAAATAAAAAAATTATAAACTTTGACTTGATTTTTTAGAAAGTTTCATGTATTTTAGATATAGCAAATGAAATGTGCGTGACGAACAAGGGTGTTCCAAAGGAATTGGAATGCCCTTTTTTCTATATCTGGGGCAGATACCCGGGGAAGAGTCAGACATGGATTGCAGAAAATAAAATCATATTTCTTAGGGGATTTATGGTGAGAGGCAGAAAGGATGTATAAGTATGAGTGAGACAGAATATTTCAATGTAGCAGATATTTTCGGCGAGAACGTATTCAATGATGCTGTTATGCAGGAACGTCTTCCGAAAAAGACCTACAAAAAGTTAAGAGAAGTAATCGAAGAGGGAAAAGAATTAGACCTCGAGACAGCAGATGTAGTGGCACATGAGATGAAAGAGTGGGCAATCGAAAAAGGAGCTACCCATTATACACACTGGTTCCAGCCATTAACAGGAGTAACCGCTGAGAAACATGATTCCTTTATTACAGCACCAATGCCAAACGGTAAAGTTTTAATGAGCTTTTCCGGTAAGGAATTAATCAAAGGTGAGCCGGACGCATCATCATTCCCATCCGGTGGATTAAGAGCAACCTTTGAAGCAAGAGGATATACAGCATGGGATTGTACTTCACCGGCATTCGTAAGACAGGATGCAGCAGGCGCAACACTTTGCATTCCTACCGCTTTCTGTTCCTACACAGGAGAAGCACTGGATCAGAAGACACCATTACTTCGTTCCATGGAAGCAATCAATACCCAGTCTCTTCGTCTTTTAAGATTATTTGGAAATACAACATCTAAGAAAGTAACTCCTTCCGTTGGACCGGAGCAGGAATACTTCATCGTAGACAGAGAAAAATATTTAAAGAGAAAAGATTTAATCTTTACCGGACGTACCTTATTCGGAGCAATGCCTCCAAAAGGACAGGAAATGGATGACCATTACTTCGGAATCATCCGTGAGAGAATTGCAGCATACATGAGAGATGTAAACAAAGAATTATGGAAACTTGGTGTATCTGCAAAGACACAGCATAACGAAGTTGCTCCTGCACAGCATGAGTTAGCTCCAATCTATTCCGAAGCAAACGTAGCAGTAGACCACAACCAGTTAGTAATGGAAACATTAAAGAAGGTTGCAGGACGCCATGGTTTACAGTGTCTGCTTCATGAGAAACCATTTGCAGGTGTCAATGGTTCCGGAAAACATAACAACTGGTCTATCACAACAGATGATGGAATTAACTTATTAGAGCCGGGTAAAACACCACATGAGAACGTACAGTTCTTATTAGTACTTACCTGTATCTTAAAAGCAGTAGATAAACATGCAGACCTGCTTCGTGAATCTGCAGCAGACGTTGGAAACGACCACAGATTAGGAGCAAACGAGGCACCACCAGCAATCGTTTCTATCTATCTTGGAGAACAGTTACAGGATGTATTAGCACAGCTTATCAGCACTGGAGAAGCTACACACAGCTTAGCTGGTTCTAAATTAGAGACTGGTGTTAAGACATTACCTGACTTCATGAAGGATGCAACAGACCGTAACAGAACTTCACCGTTTGCATTTACCGGAAACAAATTCGAGTTCCGTATGGTTGGTTCCCAGGATTCTATCGCACAGCCGAACGTTGTATTAAATACAATCGTAGCAGAAGCATTTTCTGAAGCATGTGATGAACTGGAAAAAGCAGATGATTTCGATATGGCAGTACATGATCTGATTAAGAAATATGCAACTGAGCATCAGAGAATTGTATTCAACGGAAATGGATATTCTGATGAATGGGTAGAAGAAGCAGAGCGTCGTGGACTTCCAAACATCAAGTCCATGGTAGATGCAATCCCTGCACTGAATACAGAGAAAGCAGTTTCCTTATTCGAGCGTTTCGGTGTATTTACCAAAGCAGAGCTGGATTCCCGTGTAGAAATCGAATATGAGACCTACGCAAAAGAGATTAACATCGAAGCAAAAGCTATGATTGACATTGCTGGAAAACAGATTATCCCGGCAGTTATCAAATATGTAACAGAGCTTGCAACTTCTGCAGCAACTGTAAAATCTGTATGTGATGCAGATATCAGTGTTCAGACAGAATTACTGACAGAAGTATCTGACCTCTTATCTGAGACCAAGGTTGCTTTGGCAAAACTGGAAGAAGTAACAGAAAAGGGCGGAGCAATGGAAGAAGGAAGAGACCAGGCTGTATATTACAGAGATGTTGTAAAAGCAGCAATGGATGACTTAAGAGCTCCGGTTGACAAGTTAGAGATGCTTGTTGACAAGGATATGTGGCCAATGCCATCCTATGGAGATTTAATCTTCGAGGTATAAAAATAAAAAACTTTAATTGCAGGGCATTCTCCTTAGAACAGACGGAAAAAAGAGGCATAAAAAAGGGAGGATGCCAGGCAACTTAAGTTACCTGGCAGATTATGAAAAAGAATATTTAAAGTTATGTTTTTCTTTTGCTTATGACTATACTATATCAGCCTAATTTGAAAAAAGCGTGTTGATAAAGTGAATCATCTTTGAATGCCAGGTAAATAAATTGTGAACAACAATAAGAAGGAGGACGAGATAATATGAAGAAGCTGGAAATTATTATCAAACCGGAAAAGCTTGAAGACTTGAAGGCAGTTTTAGAGAGCTGTGAAGTAAATGGCTTAAACATTGTAAACAGTATGGGATATGGTAATCAGAAGGGTATTATCAAGAATTATCGTGGAGCATCTTATAATGTAACATTACTTCCGAAAATCAAGGTTGAGACCGTCGTTTCTGATGAAGTTGCACCAGGATTAATTGATAAGGTAGTAGATGAGATTAATACCGGTAACTTTGGTGATGGTAAAATTTTTGTGTATGATGTAGAAGATGCCGTTCGTATCCGTACCGGTGAACATGGCGACAAAGCATTATAAAAGATGTATAGAGGAGTAAGGCACAGATAGAAAACTATCTTGCAGACAATGAAAAATGAATATCGGAAATAAATATTATCGAAGGAGATAAGCAGACGAGGAAAGTACCTTGTTTGATATCTCTATTTTTTTTACTTATATTTATTTTGGAAAAGGAGGAAATGATTATGGATATGAGTGTTTGGTTCCTGATGGGAGCAGCGTTAGTATTTTTTATGCAATGTGGATTTGCAATGGTAGAGGCTGGTTTTACCAGATCCAAAAATACAGGAAATATCACAATGAAAAACCTGATGGATTTTTGTATCGGTACCGTTGCATTTTATTTATTAGGATATAACATCCTTTGTGGTGATGGAAAATTTGTAGGATGGGGCTTAAACCCATTGAAGAACTTTGGAACAACAGACTGGTCCAATTTCGTATTTAACCTGGTATTCTGTGCAACAGCTGCAACAATTGTATCTGGAGCAATGGCAGAGCGTACCAAATTCAGCACATATTGTCTTTACAGTTTTATTATCAGCCTGATTGTATATCCGGTAGAAGCACACTGGGTATGGGGTGGAACTCCATGGCTTACAGACCTTGGATTTACAGATTTCGCAGGTTCTGCATGTATTCATATGGTAGGTGGTATTACCGCATTTATCGGAGCCGCTTTATTAGGACCTCGTATTGGTAAATATGACAAAAATGGTAAATCAAGACCTATTATGGGTCATAACATCTTAATTGGTGCTTTAGGAGTATTTATTCTCTGGTTTGGCTGGTATGGATTTAATGGTGCAGCAGCAACTGATACCTTACAGCTTTCACAGATTTTTGCAACAACAACCATCGCACCGGCAGCAGCAACTGTTACAGCAATGCTTTATACCTGGATTAAGAATGGTAAACCGGATGTGTCCATGTCCTTAAATGGTTCTCTGGCAGGTCTGGTAGCAATTACAGCAGGATGTGCAAATGTGGATGCAATCGGAGCATTTGTCATCGGTGGTTTAGCTGGTATCCTTTGTACCATGTCTGTATACTTTGTTGAGGATAAATTAAAAGTAGATGACCCGGTTGGTGCCGTATCTGTACATGGTGTCTGTGGTCTTTTTGGAACATTGATGGTAGGTCTCTTTGATTACACAGATGGTCTCTTCTATGGAGGAGGAGTTCATCACCTGGCAATTCAGGCACTTGGTGTTGTATGTATCGCAGGCTGGGTAATCGTAACCATGAGCATTGTATTTATCGTATTAAAGAAGACAATCGGTCTTAGAGTATCAAAAGAAGAAGAGTTAGAAGGTCTGGATTCTACCGAGCATGGCTTAGAGTCAGCTTACCCGGATTTTGTAACAAGAGAACTTCACTAATCATGTACTAATCTAATTGTGATTAGGTTAGTAATTATCTAATCCCCTTAGTAGTATATACATCAACGGTGAAAGCCCTGACATATGTCAGGGCTTTTGCTGTTGCCTGTGCCTTGTGCATCGGATAGAAAAATAGAAGCTGCCTTTGGCAGCTTCTATAGGTGTCTGGTTATATATTCTGGTTATATATAATGATTGGGTTAGTTCGTAGTGCTTCCATCAGAACCGGTACCGGAGCTTCCACCGCCTGTACCGGTGCCACCACCGGTATTCGTACCAGTACCACCGCCGGTTCCGGTATCACCACCGGTATTTGTACTGCCGCCGGTTCCAGTGTTACCGCCGGTTCCGGTATTACCATGGTCTGGAGTGGTACTGTCACCACCACCGGTAAGACTTCCACTGGTTGGATTAGAAGTATCCGTTGTATCAGTAGATGGAGTGGATGGCGGTGTAACGGAACTTGAAGTGTGTACGTTACAGGTACTGTTGGATAATTCATCTGTCATAAGATATGGAGAATCACTTGTACCTTCCGAGCCACCAACAATATAAATACCGGTCTGTCTTGTTTCTTCCGGACAATATTCATTTGCAAGCATTCCGGAGGAAGTACAGATGGTTGCACTGACATGATGATCACAAACTTCTGTTGGAACAGTGCCGGTTGCAAAATATTCTGTTTCTACCATGCTGCCACGCGGGTCGCAGTCACACAAGCCTTCTACGGCAAGCTTGCCGGATTTCTTACATACTACTGCAGAAGTAATTCCACTTGGCATCGTAAAGTCTTTGTATTCCAGATTTTCGTGAACACGGGACATCACTGCTTTCCAGATTAACTTCGGATATCGGGTGCTGGAAAGTTCGCTGTTGTCATCATATCCACCCCATACACCACAGGTATAATATGGTGTGTATCCTACGAAAAGGGCATCACGGTCAGAGGTTGTAGTACCTGTTTTACCGGCAATCGGCATAGAACCGAAGTTAACGATTGTACCGGTACCGGAAGTAACAACATCTTCCATGGCATTGGTTAAGAGCCATGCAGTGGTATCTTTTAATCCGGTATGGGTCTGCGGAGTATTGTCAATTAAAACATTTCCGTCATGGTCTAAAATCTTGGTATAGAATCTTGGTTTGGTATAAGTACCGCCATTTGCAATTGTCGCATAAGCGGCAGTTAATTCTAAGTTGGTAACACCTTTATAGATACCACCAAGGCAGAGAGCCTGGTTGTTATCATGTTCCGCATCTAAGGTAGTAAATCCAAAATTCTGTAAATAGCTGTAACCTAAATCAGTACTGATATCGGTAAGAGTCTTAACTGTTACAATATTGATGGAGTGACAGATTGCTTCTCTTAAAGTAGTAAATCCACGATACTGTCCATCGTAGTTACGAAGAGAACGTCCATTGGTATAAGAATAAGGAGCATCATCTTCTACAGAAGCTAAGGTCATTCCGCCACTGTCAAGAGCCGGTGCATAAGCCGCTAAAATCTTGAAAGTGGAACCCGGCTGTCTGGTGGTATCAGAAGCACGGTTTAAGGTCTTGTTTGCGGTTTTATCACCACGACCACCAACCAATGCTTTGACTTCACCGGTTGCCTGATCCATCAGCGTAAGGGAAGCCTGTGGCTGAATCGTAAAGGTAACGGATTCGCCGCTGCCCGGGATGGTATCTCCCTCTTCCATAATATCTGCTTTATACTGGTCAATAGCAGCCTGAGCCTCTTCTTTGGAACTGAAGTTGATGTTGTAGCTGTTATTACCGGTTTTCTCACGATAGTAAGTGAGCATGGTCTGTTCACTGTAATTCTGCAGTGTACCATCGGCTTTCTGGATGGAAAGACGATAGGAGAAAGAATATTCCACCTGACCACTGTAATTATCTAAGTTATTGACCTCTTCATCACAAATCTGCTGAAGGGCTGCATTCTGTGTGGAGTAAATGGTAAGACCACCACCATACAGTGCATTGAAAGCCTGTGTCTCGGTATAACCCAATTCATTGATTAAGTCATCCATTACCTGGTCGGTAAGAGTATCCACAAAATAGGAATTGACATTTGCGGTAGAAGAAGTACTGTTATCTACAATCTGAATACGGTCGTAGACATTGTCTGCTAATGCTTCGTCATGTTCTTCCTGTGAAATGTAACCCTGGTCTAACATATTGTCCAAGACATCCTTTCGTCTGGATGCGTTGTTATCCGGGTTGGTAATCGGATTGTATTTTGTCGGACTCTTGGTAATAGCTGCGATAACTGCACACTCGGAAAGTGTTAAGTCAGATACATCTTTATTAAAATATCGTTTGGATGCAGCCTGGACACCAAGGGTATTCTGACCAAGGTTAATGGTATTTAAGTAATTTTCCAGAATCCAGTCTTTGGATTCTCTTTTTTCAAGCTGTACAGCCAGATATTGCTCCTGTATTTTTCGCTCAAACTTATCAGCCATACTGTCTTCGCTTGTCCAGTCAGTGAAGACGTTATTTTTCAGAAGCTGCTGTGTAATAGTGCTGGCTCCCTGATGAAAATGAAAACCGGATGCGATTCCCTTGAAGCCGGCACGGATGATTCCTTTGATATCAATTCCGTTGTGGTCGTAGAAACGCTCATCTTCAATGGCAACGAATGCATGCTGAAGATCGATTGGCATCTGGTCAATGGTTACCGGGTCACGGTTGGTGCCGGAAGTAACCAAAGTAGCGATTTCATTTCCTTCATCGTCAAGAACGGTAGAGAGCTGTCCGGTAGGACTTGCATCAATATCATCTATATCTGGTGCAGAATCAATGATTCCTTTGAAGATTCCGATTCCTGCACAGATACCGATGACAGCCACTAAGAAGAAGCAGATCAGTAAAGTCTTGCAGAAAATTACGGAAAACTTCTTACGGACCATAGTACCTTTGGAAGTGAGCTCTTTTTCCTTCCTGGCGGTACTCTTCTTTCCATAATTCATAATGTGCCTCCTTTGGATTAATAACATTATTTTCTTATTATAGCAAAAAGATACCATATAATAAAGAAAAAAGTAAAAACGCAAGGTTTTGATAAGGAATTCTTAAGGTTTCCTTGCAGAGAAAATGGAAATCATGCTACAATAAGAAAACGAAAAATAAGAGGCAGGAGCAAAGCAATATGTCAGAAGTTTCAAATGGAAAAGTAATCTATGAAGGCGGCAGTGGCGAGATTGAAGAAAAAAAATCACGGTTTATTGCAAATATTGCACCGGTAACTTCGGAAGAAGAGGCGGTAGAATATATCAATGCCATGAAGAAAAAATACTGGGATGCAAGACATAACTGCTCTGCATTTATAATAGGAAGAAATCAGGAACTGACCCGTTGCTCCGATGACGGAGAACCTTCCGGCACAGCAGGACGTCCGATGTTGGACGTACTTTTACGTGAGGGTATCCGGGATGTAGTGGTAGTGGTAACCAGGTATTTTGGTGGAACACTCCTTGGAACCGGTGGACTGGTGCGTGCTTATCAGGGCGCCGTACAGGAGGGGTTAAAGAACTGCACCATCATTGAAAAGAGGCAGGGAAAGCGTCTTAAGATAAGTACTGATTATACAGGACTTGGCAAGATACAGTATCTTCTGGCAGAACAGGGTATTACGGTTATGAATACTGAATATGCAGAAGGTGTGGCACTGGATGCAGCAGTACCGTTAGAACAGTGTCAGGAATTAGAAAAGAAGCTTACGGATGCCACCAGCGGAAAGGCAAAGCTGAAGTGGGAAGAGATAATTGAATTTGCAGATTTGAATGGTACAATCAAGGTTTTTGATGGTTTGTAAAAACTTTTTATAAAAAAATCGAAAAAAATGTAAAAAAGTGCTTGACGAATGGAACATTTTCATGTAGAATACCCATTGTTGACACAACAAAGGGCTATCGCCAAACGGTAAGGCAACGGACTCTGACTCCGTCATTTCAAGGTTCGAATCCTTGTAGCCCTGCT
>JBNMJI010000037.1:0-11300 GCA_050873725.1 Roseburia sp. | reverse complement strand
CGGTAATGGAGCTTATCGGTATGAACCAGTACTCCATCCAGGTCAAATAAAATTCCTTTAAATTTCATCTTATCCCTCCAAATCTGCTACCCATTTTCCAGCTAAGGTAATCCAGTCCTGACAACGTTTCTGAATGCCGAAGCCATTCTCGGTAATCTGTGTCTCCTCATTGGCAAGTGAGAGTCCATGCAGTCCTTCCGGGAAAATGTGGACTTCTACGGAAACCTGATTCTTTACCAGTTCTTCCGTAAACATCAGCGTATTCTGGATTGGCACCGACTGGTCGGTTAAGGTATGCCAGATAAATACCGGCGGTACCTGTTTTCCTACCTGATGCTCCAGGCTTAAAAGTTCTTCTAATTCTTTGCTCTTTTTCGTTCCCATCAGGTTTTCAATGCTGCCCCGATGCGCATATTCCCCGGATGTGATTACCGGATAAGAAAGCAGTAATCCGTTTGGCTGCATCTGCTCTGCGGTAAGTCCTGTTTCTTTTGCAAGCCAGTCCTTATCCCAGAAAACACCAAGGCTTGCTGCCAGATGACCGCCGGCGGAAAATCCGGATACGATAATTTTATCCGGCTTGATGCCATATTCTTTTGCATGCTCTCTTAAGTATGCGACGCTCCATGCCAGTTCGCAGAGAGACTGCGGAAATTCTGCCGGAGCTACGCTGTAGCGCAGGACACAGGCATGAAATCCTCTGGCAATATACTGTACTGCAACTGCTTCCGCCTCCCGGTCAGAAGTAAATTCATAGCCGCCGCCCGGACAGATAAGTACCAGCGGACGGGTACGGTTGCTGTCGATTTCTTCAAAATTATCTAATATGTATGTATACAATTTGGCTTCAGTTGCCTTTACGGTCTGAACCGGAATTACATTGTATTTCATAACTTCACCTTCTTTTTATTTCTCTTAATCTTCCTGATATGGTACTTCCACTTTTCGGTTAGATTCATCTAACGCATACTCTTTTCCATATAAATCTACGGTAACGGCGGTACCCTCTAACTGCTCAATGCTGCAGGTCTCTTTGTTTACGCTGACTTCTAAGAGGCTTCCGTGATAGCGGATGCGGAAATGATATCCCTGCCAGTTTTCCGGCAATGTCGGTGCTAAGAAAAGCTTATCCTCTTCTGCCTGCACTCTGGCAAATCCATTGACAATTGCCATATAGCTTCCACCCATGTTCGCTGCATGGATTCCGTCCTTGCTGTTCTTGTGGGTATTCAAAAGGTCCATCTTGGCAGAGTCGCCAAAGTAATAGTATGCCTTATCTTTTAAGCCCAGGCGGGATGCCATGATACTGAATACGCAGGTGGAAAGAGAGGAATCATGGGTTGTAATTTTCTCATAATAGAGGAAAGATTTCTCTTCTGTCTCTTTGTCCTGATAATCCGGGAAGAGATAATGTGCCAGCACGGTATCTGCCTGCTTACATACCTGATAACGGTATAAATGCAACGGATGATAATGCAGTAACAGTGGGAACTCCTCCTGTGGTGTATGTTCTAAATCCCAGATTGGCTTCTGTAAGAAGGAATCATCCTGCGGATTGATGCCAAGTGTCTCATCATATGGAAGATACATCTTCTCTTGTGCTTCCTTCATTGCCTGAATCTCTTCTTCTGTCAGGTCATTTTCTTTTACAAACTGCTGGTAAGCATCCTTTTCCTCTGCCAGCCGTTTGATGAATTTCAGGCACCACTGCATGCTGTATTTCGCACTGGCATTGGTATAGTAATTGTTATTTACAATACAGGTATACTCATCCGGTCCGGTAACACAGTTGATGACGAAACGGTCTTTATAGTAATTTCCCACATCCAGCCACAAACGGTTGGTCTCTAAGAGAATCTTCAAGCCCATTTCCTTGATAAATTCCCAGTCTCCGCTGGTTTTGTAATAGAGAATTACAGCATATGCAATATCTCCATCGATATGGTACTGTGCGGTTCCGGATGGATAATAGCCGGAGCATTCCTTTCCGGTAATGGTACGCCACGGATACAGTGCACCCTTTTTATGTCCTAATAAAGCTGCATTTTCTTTGGCTTTTCCCAATGTCTTATAACGGTATTCCAAAAGTTTTCTTGCGATTGCCGGATTGGTCATGGCAAAATACGGCACCATGAACATTTCCGTATCCCAGAAATAATGTCCTTCGTAGCCCTCGCCGCTTAAGCCTTTTGCGGCAATACTGGAATATCCATCATAACCTGCTGACTGCAAAAGCTGATACATATTAAAGCAGAGGGATTCATTTAAGTCTCCGTCTCCCACAATTTCCATGGACGAGTTGTTCCAGAACTCTTTTAAGTAATCCTGTTGTTTCTTATAATAAGCAGCAATTCCCTGCTCCACTACTTTGGAAAGCTTCTCGTCTGCGACTTTTCTGCAATCCTCTTCCCGGATAGAATCTGTAAAAATGCTGTATTTTACGATTCTTACTTCATCTCCCGGACGGATGTCAAAGCGGTAGCTTACGTCCATTGCATGGGCGGTCTCATCATAAGTTACTACTTCTGACGGCTGGCGTTTCTGATTGATGGTTACCACATTTGCCACTGCACTTGCCACCTTAAGATGGCTCTCTACGGTGGAGCTTACCAGACACGCGCCGGATTCACATATGTGAACATCTTCTTTCTTTAAATGATTGTGGCTTTCCCCTGCCAGTCTTGGGTCCTTTGGATTAAAATAATTTCTGACCAGTCCTAAATGTTTGGAATGTATTTCTACTGTTCCGGAAAAATCAATGGACTGGAAGCAGTAATCAATGGTAAAAAGGGAACGTTCTTCAAAGGAAGCCATTCTTGTAATATTAAAATGAAGCTGCTTTCCTTCTTTATTCGTCCAGTCTACTTCACGTCTGGTAATACCTTTTTCCATATCCAGCGTTCTTACATAGCGGCAGTTTGCGTCATCCGCCATGGAAAATTTCTGTCCGTCAAAAGCCACTTCTATGGTCTGGGTATCTGCCACATTTAACATGCTCTCTTTGTCTTCCACGAGATTGCAAAGCTTTTCTGCCTGCTTCATCGGTGCAATATCATAAAAACCGTTAATATACATGCCCCGCATGGTATCGAAATCCGCCGGAACACCTTCTTCCAGGGTGCCGCGTACTCCGATATATCCATTGGCATTATGAAAAATGGTTTCCTGCAGCTGCAGGTTTTTCTCATTTAATCCAATTCCTGTTACCTGATAAATTTTACTCATATATGCTCCCTCTCTTTAACCCTTTACTGCACCGGCTGCTACACCTTTGATAATATGTTTCTGGCACAGCAGATAGAAAATGATAACCGGAATAATGGTAAATGTCAGTGCTGCCATTGCCATATTCCACTCGATGGTATACTGTCCGAAGAACAGTGACATTGCCAGCGGAATGGTCTTATTTTTAATACTGGTCAGTGTCAGTGACGGTAATAAGTAGTCATTCCAGATCCAGATGACATCCAGAATAATTACCGTTACGGTAATGGATTTTAAAATCGGGAATACAATTCTCCAGAATAACTGCCAGGTATTACATCCATCGATAATTGCGGCTTCCTCTAAGGATACCGGAACGGAGGATTTGATAAATCCATGGAATAAGAACACGCCCATGCCGGCTCCAAAGCCTACATACATAAAGATTAATCCGCCAAGGGAATCTTTAAACGGAATACCGAAGAATTTGCCGAACTGGTTCATTTCCTGCATCAATGGCATCATGATGGTCTGGAACGGAATCAGCATGGTAAGAATCAGAAGTCCGTATAAGAATTTACTTAATTTATTATTGGAGCGGACAAACATCCACGCTGTCATAGCACTCAGCAATACGATAATTCCTACTGCAATTACAGTTACGACGATGGAATTCTTAAATGCCATTAAAAAGTCCATTTTCTTTAAAGCGCCCTGGAAATATTCCAGTGTAAACTGCTTTGGAAATGCGAAGATATTTTCATATAATTCTGCACGGCTCTTAAAGGCATTTACGATTACCATATATACTGGAATCAGCCATACGCAGCACAACAATATTACCAGAACATTTACGATTACTTTTCCAACTGGTTTTTTCTTCATTATGCTGACACCTCCTTATCGCCGGTAATCTTAACCTGAATTAATGTAATTAATGCAATGATGACAAAGAATACGATTGCTTTTGCCTGTCCATATCCGAAATGGCTCTTGGTAAAGATTTCATTGAAAATGTTCATGGATACCATTTCTGTTGAGTTGTTTGGTCCACCGCCTGTCAGTGAAACGTTTACATCATAAATCTTGAAGCAGTTGGATAATGTTAAGAACAGACATATTGTAATGGATGACATAATCAGCGGAAGCTTAATGTTAATTAAGGTTCTCCAGAAGCCTGCCCCGTCAACCTGTGCAGCTTCGATTACATCATCGGAAATTGCTTCTAATCCTGCGATATATACAATCATCATATATCCAGCCATCTGCCATGTAGATACTACAATCATGGCGCAGAAAGCCATTTTCTTATTTACAAGCCAGTTAAAAAATATGTTTGTTAATCCGGTCATATTTCCGATCGTACTCATGGCGTCTCCAAGAACGTACTGCCAGATATAACCTAAAATCAATCCACCAATCAAGTATGGTAAGAATAACATGGTTCTTGCCACATTACGCACCTTCAGTTTGGTTGTTACCAATACTGCAAATGCCAGCGCCAGTACATTGACAATTACTACGGTAATTAATGTAAATAATGTTGTTCTTACTAATGATGCCAGAAATTGTTTATCCGAAAAAATCTTTGCATAGTTGGATAATCCTACAAATACCTTTTCACTTTTTGCCAGTCCATCCCAGGATACAAGGGAATAACCCATTCCCGTGAAAAACGGAATGATTACTATAATGCAAAACATAATCATCAATGGAGCGGTAAATAATGCATACCAGCCTTTTTTTATCTTCATCTTTGTCCCTCATTCCTTTTCTAAAGTGAACAGGTGCTGCCAGAGGCAGCACCTGCAATTAATGTTTACTCATTTGCTGCTGTTACGAATGAATCATTTAATGCTCTTAAGAATTCATCGGTTGTCATATCCGAGGAGAAGTATTCCTCTGCGTTCTGTACCAGGTAAGTTGTGATGATACCTGCTGGCCACTCCTCATTGAAGGTCCAAGGAATGATGTTGCCTTCTGCGATTGCATCAGATACTGCCTGTGATAATGGGTCTAAGTTATCAGCTTCCATACCGTCTACTACCGGAATGAATCCGAATTTGTTGGTAAGGTAATCAGTTCCTGTTTCGCTTGTGTATAACCAGTTTAAGAAATCTTTTGCTAACTGTTTGTCACTGTCGCTTGCATCTGTGTTTACACACCATACAGATGGAACACCGACTGCGATGGATTTGTTGCCTGCGATTGGTAATGGAGCAATTCCCATATCAAAGTCTACATCGTAGGATGAGAATAAGGAGTAGCACCAGTTACCCTGATGAATCATCTCTGTTTTACCGGTTGCAAAGTCACCACAGTTGTCATCATAAGATACTTCCAGTGGATTCTTCTGATTCTCTTTGATTGCTTCGAAAATCTGTCCAAGTTCCTGGAACTCTTCTACATCGGCGATGTTTACTTTTCCATCGTATACATCCTGGCAGAACTGTGCAGGATCATCCTGTAATGCGAATGGAGTATTTAAAATCTGTCCAATTAAGAAGTAAGCTTCCTGTGAAAGTCCAAGTCCTGTCTCATCATTTGCTGCTGCATCTTTGATGGTCTGAACCAATGCATCGGTTGTATTAATCTGGTCTTCGCTGATTAAGTCTTTGTTGTAAACCAGTCCGAAGCCTTCTGCTGTCATCGGAACACCGACTGTCTTATCATCGCTCTTTGCAATGAGGTCATCGTTAATCTTGTCTAAGAAGCTTAAATCACTTAAGTCCTCTAAGTAAGCGGACATCTCAGCAATCTCTGTGCTGGATGAAAGTGAAAATACGGTAGGACCGGATTCACTTGACATATAAGTCTTTAAGTTCTGGTAGTAATCATCTCCGGAAATCTGCCAAACCTCTACTTCTACGCCGGTCTCTTTTTCGTAGTCCTTAGCCATTTCCTTTAACTGATCATAAATCTCTGTTTTCTGCTGGAAGATTGTAATCTTTCCTTTGCTCTCTCCGCTTGTGCCCTCTGTATTGGAAGCATCGGATCCTCCCTTAGAACCGCATCCTCCTAATACCATGGAAGCACCTAAAACTGTTGCTAATACCAATGATACGATTTTTCTCTTCTTCATTTTGTACCCTCCTTGTGTTGCTTTGTTTTTGATAACTATACTTTACATAAAATTTACTAATTCGTCAATCCTCTTCGTTATCTTTCTACCTTTTTCACTGTTTTTACATGGTTTTGTTGTGTAAAATGACTGTTTCTTGACATGTTTTTAGTAAATTTAGTAAATATTTACTGTTTCTTTAGTAAAACAAGTAATATTATTATAGTAAATTTTCGCAACTACCGGAAATAAGATATACGAATTTCCGGCTACCCATATAATCACAGGAAACACATCCGGTGCGTTTCTCTTTATTAGCATAAAAAGAAGAACCCTCTGTACCAGAAGGTTCTTCCATGTCCTGTTTTCTATCGTGTGGTTTTTCTCCAGTGTACCTTTGCGGCAATCTTAAAGGTATCAAAGCTGCAGCTTCCTGCAATATTCTGAAGCAGGAACTGGGCTGCCAGATAGCCTCTCTCATAATCCGGGATATCCACGGTGGTAAGTCCCATCAGTTCTGACATCTCAGTTCCATCGAATCCGGTTACTGCTATATCATCCGGAATCTTAAGTCCTTCCTGCCGCAATGCCTTCATGGCTCCGATTGCCATATTGTCATTGGCACAAACCAGCACTTCCGGAATATTATCCGATAACAACATCAGTCTGGCTGACTGATAGCCGCTCTTCTCATAATAATCACCCAGGAAATAATTTTCCCGGCTGAATGTAATTCCATTTTTCTGCAATACATCCTTCATTGCCTGATAACGCTCTTTGTTATCCAGCGTATCGATTCCCGCGATATAGCCAAAACGGCGATAGCCTTTATCCACCAGTCCCTGCACCAGCTCTGCCATTGGTGCATAGTTATTGACTACCACGCTCTTGATATTCGGCACATCCATAATTCGGTCCAGCGCAACAATTGGATAACCTTCATTTGCTTTCTGGATTAAAGTGGAATTCTTACATTTCATGTCCAGCATAATGGTTCCGCAGGTCAATGCCGGATCCATGAATTTCTCACAGGATTTATTGGTACATATCATTAAATCATAGCCTCTGGAATACACATAATCGCTGATTCCATGAATGATTTTCAGATAAAAATTACGCTCATAATCACTGAAATTAAATAAAATGGTATTGGTATCTTCTGCCGGCTTCTTATTTTTTCCCTTGTTAATATCATAGCCGTTTTCCTTGCAAATCTCTAAGATTCGCTGTCTCGTCTCTTCCCCCACATTATTCCGGTGATTCAATACATTAGATACGGTTGCCGGTGACACATTCGCCAGCTTTGCAATTTCTTTTACTGTCATACGTTTCCTCATTTCATTTTCTACTCCCACTGTAAATAACTTCCTTTGTTTATTACCTCTTTAGTAAACGTATCACAGATTTTATATAAATTCAACTGAATGTTAGTTTTTCCTTCTATTGAAATAAGGATTCCAATGCTTTGCTATAAAAAGGTTGGGGTTCGCCGGATGAGGATACGAATCCTTTCCGAAAGGGACTCTAAGGATTTCGATACATTTTATGATAAATCGGCAACCGGCGCAAAGTCACATCCATGTTCCAGTTGCGCCTCGTTGGCACTTCCTGTGCCAACGTTGCCGGTTTCTGGCGAAATCCTAAGAGTCCCTTTTCGTTAAGGCTTCATGTATCCCCATTCCGGTGAACCCCAGTTTTTTTCAGTAATCTCTAAGTTTTGAAATCGTCTTATACACCAGCCTCCACCTGACCTCCATTACCAACATTTCTTTATAGATTCTGCGTCTGCAATTTCTGCTGTGTCGAATTTACCTGCTGTACCTTTGTCTGTGCTCCCTTCTGCGCCTGCCGTCCCTGCAAGTAGAAGGTCACAAAGCCCAGTACGAATAACACCGCTATCATAACCACGCCTGCTTTGGAGGTGTGGAACAACTGGGTGGAGATTCCCATCAGCATTGTGCCAAGGAAGGAAGCGCCCTTTCCGAAGATGTCAAATACACCGAAGTATTCGCTTGCCTTTTCTTTCGGAATAATCTTCGCATAATAAGACCGGGAGAGTGCCTGGATGGCGCCCTGGAAGACACCAACGCAGGTTGCTAAAAACCAGAATTTCCATGCTGTATCAAGCTGCAGTGCAAACAGTGCAATGAAGAAATACGCTCCAATGCAGACTAAAATCAATTTCTCAGATTCAAATTTGCGGGCAAGCTTTCCAAAAAGAATGGAGCAAGGAAAGGCTACCACCTGCGTTAAAAGCAGTGCTAAGAGCATGCTGCTGTCACCGATTCCCACGTCTTTGCCATATGCGGTAGACATTTCGATAATTGTATACACACCGTCTATATAGAAAAAGAAGGAAATGAGAAACAGGAGAACCTTCTTATTATCTTTTAACTCAGAAAAAATATTTCCCAGACGGACAACGGTTTCTTTTACGGACACTTTTGTCTCTACATAATAATTCTGTTTATAATTTAACAATAACGGAATGGTCACTGCCACCCACCAGATGGCGGTAATGCCAAATGCCAGCATCATTGCCATGGTAGCAGAAATTCCAATTCTATCTGCCATCAGCACCAGAATCAGACTTCCCACAAACGGAATGCAGCTTCCGATATAGCCCCAGGCATATCCATGAGAAGAAACTTCATCCATCCGCTCATCTGTAGTCACGTCTACCAGCATGGAATCATAGAAAATCAGGCTGCCGGAAAATCCCACTTTTGCAATGACAAATACCACTAAGAATGCCAGCCAGGTTTTCGGAATTCCCATGGCTGCACAGGCGATTACGCCAATCATCATAAATGCCGTAAACAACGGCTTTTTAAAGCCTTTATTGTCCGCTGCCGCTCCACAGATTGGTCCTAACAATGCCACCAGAATCGTAGAAATTGAAATGGCATAGCTTAAATATGCCGTTGAATTTGCAGCGGAAATACCGCTTGCTGTTGCCATATTCTTAAAATAAATCGGTATGATAGTAGATACCAGCATGACAAATGCCGAATTTCCCACATCATAAAGTACCCACTGTTTTTCTAATTTCGTCATCTTTTCTTTTCCCATTTTCTTACTCCTATTCCACTCCAAAGGTATGCTGATATTCGCTGTCTGCCGCGCCATTTTCCCGGTATTCACAGATGAGCCGCACCGCCAGCGAAATTGCATCATGATATAACTGGCTCAGCCGGATATTGCTGTCTGCACATTTCGGATTCGGCTGATAATTGACAATTAGTCCATGCATTTCCTTATAATTTCCGGTCAGTGCCAGCAAGGTATAAATGAGTCCGCGTTTTAAGTGCCCCGGCGCAACCAGAAGGTTGTTATAATGCTTCATGCTCTTTAGCGCCTGCTGCACTTCCTCTGCCGTAACCTCCGGGAAAAATTCCGCAATTGCTCCGGCGCTGGTCATGTCTGTGGGGATATGGCCTGTGAGCTTGTGAGTAAGCGGATTGTGTCCCCGCTTTGCCAGCAGCATCCGGTCAAATTCCACCTCAATTTCTGCATGGGTTACACCGCTTTCCTTTATCTTTTCTTCAATATAAGGATGGCAGCTGTGGTCCAGTGCAAAATGGCAGATAAACCCATAGAGGTATGCAAATCCGCCCCGTCCCTCCGGCAGCTCCTTTGCCTGCATCCAGGCTTTTTCAAAAAATTCCACCGCCGGTCTGCCATGCATCCCATAACCAATCCGGTTGATGGCATTTGACTTTAAAGGCTTATAATAAAAGAGAATATCCGGCCCGTGTAATCCGGTCATATAGAGCGGGCTATATGCTTTTATCTCCTCCTGTATTTCCTGTGGTAACCGTTTGTATACCGCTTTTCCAAAACAATAATGTGCATAAGTAGATGGCACTTTGCTTCCTCCCTGCTATGTCTGCAGTATTTTTTCCTGCTTTCTTATGCCTTTCAGCATAGTATGCGTAGAAAAAGCTTTCTATCATATTTTGGAATAACTTCTGTAAAAAAATTGTAAATTTATGGGATATAAAAAGAAAATTGAAAGGTAGTTATAGGATCTGATAACGAGAAAAAACGGGAAGCCCGCTAAGCGCACTTCCCGTAATCTGACTATTCAAAGAGCTCGTCTCTTGTAATATTTTTTGCCCATTTGCCTTGGCGGTAATGGTGGAATACCCACGGCCATTTTACAAACTCGTCGGTACACAATAGGAAATAGACCCAAAGCACCGGAAGCTTTAATACAAAAGCGGCAAAGAAACCAAGGGGCACCGCATAGACCCACATGTCAATGGTGTCGCAGATTAAGCCAAACTTCGTATCTCCGCCTGCCCGGAAAACACCGGCAATCAGGGCGGTATTAACCGCAGAACCCATGATGTAATAGGTATTAATCAACAGCATATATTTCAGATAATGCATTGCCTGTTCGTCCAAAGCCGCAAATTTCAGTACCAGCGGTGTGATTGCCAGCACGATAAGTCCGCCTACTGCTCCGGCAATCACTGTCATTTTAAGCATTCTTGAAGCATAGACTTTTGATTTTTCCAAATCTCCGCTTCCCATGACTTTTCCCAAAAGAATTGTTCCGGCGCTGGCTATGGCAAAGCAGAATACCGAACCGATATTGCGCACTACGGTAACCAGTGAATTGGCAGCTACCGCATCTGAGCCCAAATGTCCGAGAATAACGGAATACATGGAAAATGCCACACTCCATGAGACATCATTTCCAAGTGCCGGAAGCGACAGCTTCATAAAATCACCCAGCAGTACCTTACTCTGGATAAACATATAGGAAAGCCGCAGCTTCACATTTTTACTTAAAATAGAAACGATGATACAACCCAAAAGTTCAATACACCGGGAGGTGGCAGTCGCAATGGCAACGCCCAGCGCGCCAAGCCTTGGCACACCAAACAGTCCGAAAATGAATACCGCATTCAGGAAAATATTTAAGACAAACGCCAGTACATTTAATGCCATGCTGATGGTAACACGCCCAACACTCCGAAGGATGGCAAGATAAATTTCCGTAACACCCCAGCACAGGTAAGTAATT
>JBNMJI010000036.1:0-11406 GCA_050873725.1 Roseburia sp. | reverse complement strand
GGGGGAAACAGAACAGGAATAAGTCGGGTTCTAACGGACAAAATTTCATTCATATATTGTAATAAGAAGTGAAACTGGAGCATAGTATGGATGATGCATTGTTGTTACAGAAGTATCATGGATTAGGGAATGATTATCTTGTACTTGACCCGAATAAGAATAAAATACATTTATTGGAACGTCATATTGTAAAGCTGTGCAGAAGGAATATCGGCGCAGGAGCTGATGGTATTTTGTACGGACCGATATGGCAAGATGAAAAGCTTTATGTAAAAATATTTAATCCGGCTGGAAGCGAAGCAGAGCGCAGTGGAAATGGTGTGCGGATTTTTGCAAAATATTTACTGGATGCCGGATATATCAGCCATAGACCGTTTAGCCTGTATACCAAGGCAGGCGAGGTAAAGATTGATTTTTTAAACGAAGACGGAAGTCTGATGAAAGTGAATATGGGAATACCACAGTTTACCGGAGGGGTACTTGCTTATGTAGGTGCGCCTCCGGAAATTATAAACAGGCCTCTGACTTTTCATGGCCATCCTTACCGGGCAACCTGTGTATCCATGGGAAATCCGAACTGTGTGATTCATTTAGATGAAATCAGTAAAGAAAAGGCAATGGAATTAGGCCCTTATGTGGAAAATGCATCTTATTTTCCAAACCGGATTAATATGCAGTTGTGTAAAGTAATAGACAGAGGACATATCCGGGTGGAAATCTATGAGCGGGGAGCTGGATATACTCTGGCTTCCGGAACCGGAGCCTGTGCAGCAGCAGTAGCATCCCATAAGCTTGGACTGGTGGATGACAAAATTGAAGTTACGATGCCGGGTGGACAGTTACTGATAGAAATCGGAGAGGACGGCAGTGTTTTCCTTACCGGAGAAGTGCAGAAAATCGGAACAATTCTGATGGCAGAACACTTTCTGGCGTAGTTGACAACTGCTTGCCTTTGAGTATAAAATGGAAAGATAGAATGCTCAGAAAGGAACATGAGAAAGAATGAGAAAGATACTGGACTTAATAACAGATGAGATGGTGAAAGCATTTGAAGCAGCCGGACTTGATGCAAAATATGCAAAAGTAACTGTTTCAAACAGACCGGACTTATGTGAATATCAGTGCAACGGCGCCATGGCTGCTGCAAAGGAATATAAGAAAGCCCCGATTATGATTGCAGAGGAAGTAGTAGCACAGCTTAAGGATAACGCAATGTTTGAATCTGTAGAAGCTGTAAAACCTGGATTCCTTAATTTAAAGCTGAATAATGAATTTGTGGCTTCCTATATCAGTAAGATGCAGGAGGATACAGAGCGTTTAGGCTGTGATAAGGTGGAAAATCCGAAGACAATCATGATTGATTACGGCGGACCAAACGTTGCAAAACCACTTCATGTAGGACATCTGCGTTCTGCAATTATCGGTGAGAGCATCAAACGTATTGGTAAATTTATGGGACACAATATGATTGGTGATGTGCATCTGGGAGACTGGGGCCTTCAGATGGGACTGATTATTACCGAGTTAAAACTCCGCAAACCGGAACTTTGCTATTTTGATGAAAATTATGAAGGAGAATACCCGGTTGAGCCTCCATTTACCATTTCCGAGCTGGAAGAAATTTATCCGACAGCCAGCGGAAAATCCAAAGAGGATGCAGCTTATAAAGAAGCTGCCATGCAGGCAACTTATGAATTACAGCATGGAAGAAGAGGTTATCAGGCATTACTTTCCCACATTTTAAATGTATCCGTAACAGATTTAAAGAAGAATTATGCCAACTTAAATGTATCTTTTGAATTGTGGAAGGGTGAGTCTGATGCACAGCCATATATCCCTGACATGGTACAGAAGATGAAAGATGACGGCTATGCATATATCAGTGATGGTGCACTGGTAGTAGATGTCAAAGAAGAGACCGACACCAAAGAGATTCCGCCATGTATGATTTTAAAATCCGATGGAGCTTCTCTTTATAATACAACCGACCTTGCAACGATTGTATGGCGTATGAAAGACTATCATCCGGATAAAATTATCTATGTGGTAGATAAACGTCAGGAACTGTATTTTACACAGGTATTCCGTTGCGCAAGAAAGACACATCTTGTGGATGATGATACAGAGCTTCAGTTCTTAGGTTTTGGTACCATGAATGGAAAAGATGGTAAGCCATTCAAGACTAGAGAGGGTGGTGTCATGCGATTAGAGACACTGCTTTCCAGTATCAATGATGAGATGTACCGCAAGATTACAGAGAACCGTACGGTAGAAGAAGAGGAAGCAAAAGCAACAGCAAAAGTAGTTGCACTTTCCGCAGTAAAATACGGAGACCTTTCCAATCAGGCTTCCAAAGATTATATTTTTGATATTGACCGCTTTACTTCATTTGAAGGAAATACAGGTCCATATATTCTTTATACCATTGTTCGAATCAAATCCATTCTGAACAAGTATAAGGAGGCTGGAAAAGAAGCTGGAACAGCAGCAATTCTTCCGGCACATTCAGAAAGCGAGAAGGCATTGATGTTAGAGCTGACCCGTTTCAATGCAATGATGGAAAATGCATACGAAGAGACAGCACCACATAAGGTATGTTCTTATATCTATGACCTGGCAAATGCCTTGAATCATTTCTATCATGAGACAAAGATTATGGCAGAAGAAGATGAAGCAGTGCAGGCTTCCTATGTTCGGTTGCTTAAGCTGACCAAACGGACGTTAGAGGTTTGTATTGATGTATTAGGCTTCTCTGCACCAGACAGAATGTAAAGGAAAATATATGATTGATAATAGAATGGGTGCCATCTTTGATTTAGATGGCACTCTTTTAGACTCCATGGGAGTATGGCGAAAAATTGATGAGGATTTTCTTGGCAAAAGAGGATTCCTGGTACCGGATGATTATCTGGTAGCGATTACTTCAAAGAACTTTGATGCGGCAGCAGAATATACCAAAGAGCGTTTTAATCTGCCGGAGTCAGAAGAAGAGATTATTAAAGAATGGTTTGATATGGCGATTGAAGCTTATACCAATGAAGTAAAGTTGAAAGCAGGTGTTATAGACTACCTGAAACAATTGAAGACAGAAGGAATTAAGATTGCAGCAGCAACTTCCTCTGATGAGCGGCTGTTTCGTCCCTGCCTTAACCATTGTGGCATCATGGAATATTTTGATGCATTTACAGTGACACAGGAAGTGAAGCGGGGAAAGGGATTCCCGGACGTTTACCAGCTTGCAGCAGAAAAGCTTTCTTTGAAACCGAAGCAGTGTGTGGTATATGAAGATATTTTAAAAGGTGTGGAAGGCGCAAAGATGGATGATTTTTATGTTGTAGGTGTAGAAGATATCCATTCTTCCTATGAGAAAAATGAAATTATGCAGCTATCCGACCGTTATATCGTAAGTTTTGAAGAATTATTAGATTAAAAATCCCGTCACACAAAAAACACAGTTTGACCGCATTTTTATCACAAAATTATCGTCTTTTTAACACAACTTTCTCATAAACTTTCTGAGGTAAGATGTTATAAGGAGGAAGAGACGTGATAGAGATTAGTCATTTGACGAAAAAATACGGGACGCATGTGGCAGTAGATGATTTGAATCTTACCATTGAGCCGGGAAGAATTTATGGATTCTTAGGACCGAATGGTGCAGGAAAATCAACTACGATGAACATGATTACCGGATATCTGGGGGCAACAGAGGGCACCATTAAAATCAATGGATTTGATATTTTGGCACAGCCGGAGGAAGCAAAGAAATGCATTGGTTATTTGCCGGAGCTGCCGCCTTTATACATGGATATGACGGTGGAAGAATATCTGTTGTTTGCGGCAGAACTTAAGAAGATTCCAAAGGAGAACCGGAAACCATATGTAGAAGATGCCATGGCAACCACAAAGATTACCGATATGCGAGGCAGACTGATTAAAAATCTGTCCAAAGGCTACCGGCAGAGGGTCGGACTGGCACAGGCAATCTTAGGTTATCCGGAAATCATTATATTAGATGAGCCTACAGTAGGATTAGATCCGAAGCAGATTATTGAAATCCGTGATCTGATTCAGAATCTTGGTAAGAAACATACCGTGATTTTAAGTTCCCATATTCTTTCGGAAGTCCGGGCAGTATGTGATTACATATTTATTATTTCCCATGGAAAATTAGTTGCATCGGAAGAAACGGAAGAACTGGTAGAGCGGATGTCCGGTGGACAGGTAATCGAGCTTAAATTAAAAGCCGAAAAAGAAAAAGTAAAAAAAGCCTTTGCAGATGCAGAACATATTACTGCAGTGGAGACGAAAGAACAGCCTGAGGATGGAATTACTGAGGTGACTGTAACGGCAGAAAAAAATGAAGATGTCAGAGAAGAGATTTTTCATATTTGTGCAGAAAGTGATATGCCGATTTTAGAAATGATAAATGGTGGTAAATCACTGGAAGATATCTTTCTTGAACTTACATCAAAGGAGGAAGAATAATGCGTGCAATATGGAAAAGAGAATTAAAATCCTATTTTCAGACAGTGACCGGATGGCTTTTTATTGCGGCAACACTTGCACTGTTTGGTCTTTATTTTTATGTATACAATATGTATTATGGTTCGACAGACATCAGCAGTACTTTATCAGCAGTAACTTTTCTGTTTCTGGTAACGGTGCCGATTCTTACCATGCGTACCCTTGCAGAGGAACGGAAGAATAAGACAGACCAGCTGATTTTAACTTCGCCGGTATCGGTAGAAAAAGTGGTTCTGGCAAAATATCTTGCCACCGGAACCGTATTTACCATCAGTGTAGCGGTTATGTGCCTGACACCGCTCATTATGTCTGCTTATGGAAGCGTTGCTTTTGCAAAAAGTTACGTGGGAGTGCTGGGCTTCTGGTTATATGGTATGACCTGCATTGCCATTGGAACCTTTGTCTCTTCACTGACAGAGAGCATTGTAATTTCAGCAGTACTTACCTTTGTATTTCTCTTTGTGGGATATCTGATGACCGGAATTACCAACCTGATTTCGCAGAATGGAAATATTATTACAAAGATTTTAGGCTGCTATGATTTGACAAAACACATGGATATGCTGATGCAGGGAATTCTTGATGTATCCGGCATTGTATATTATATATCCATGATTATTCTGTTTTTGTTCCTGACGGTACAGTCCATACAGAAGCGCCGCTGGAGCATGAGCAGCAAGAAATTAAAGCTTGGTGTATTCAGTTCCGCGATGGTTGTAATCGGAATCGTCGTTACGGTTGCTGTGAACCTTGTGGTAAATGCATTACCGTCATCCATTACCTCTGTTGATTTGACGGCGCAGAAGATGTATTCCATTTCCGATGATACCAAAGAGATTCTTCACAATCTGGATGAGGATGTCACGATTTATGTTCTGGAAGCAGAAGGAAATATGGATGATACGCTTGCAACGACATTAAAACGTTATGAAAGTGAATCCTCACATATTTCGGTAGAATATAAAGACCCATCCGTTTATCCGAACTTTTACCGGGATTATACGGATGATACCTCTATCACCAGAAAGAGCCTTATTGTAGAAAGCAGTAAACGTTCCAAAGTAATTAATTACAGCAATATTTACGAGACCAGTGTGGATTACAGCACTTATACCAGCCAGACTACCGGCTATGATGGAGAGGGCCAGCTTACCAGTGCTATTTCCTATGTCACATCCGATGAGATGCCTGTTATGTACGAATTACAGGGACATGGTGAAACGGCATTAAGCGGTAACTTTAAAGATGCTGTGGAGAAAGCAAACGTTACTTTAAACAGTCTTAATCTGATGCAGGCAGACAGCATTCCGGAAGATGCGCAGGCACTTATTATCAATGGACCGACCTCTGATTTCTCATCCGATGATGCGGCAAAAGTAATTGATTATATTAATAAAGGCGGAAAACTTTTGGTAACCTTATCCTATACGGATGCAGATATGAGTAATTTCTATTCGGTTTTAAACGAGTTTGGTATCACTGCAGTAGACGGAATGGTAATGGAGAGCAATACCGGTTCCTATTATCAGGCACCATATTATCTTTTACCAAATGTAGAAAGCAGTGCACTGACCTCTGATGTAGATGGCTACGTATTTACACCGTATGCAGTAGGTCTTACCTATAATGCTGATACCGAAAACGTAACCTATACACCTTTACTTACGACTTCGGATGCAGCATATAGTAAGACAGATACTACAAGCTCTTTGGAGAAGACTGAGAATGACATTGCAGGACCGTTTACAGTGGGATTAAAAGCAGAAAAAACGCTGGATGATACAAGTGCCGATATTCTCGTATATTCTTCCATGAGTATGTTCTCGGATGATGCAGACAGCATGGTATCCGGAAACAATTTATCGGTATTTTCAAAATCTATTGCAAGCTATATTCCGGAAGACAGTGGCTCCGGAGTTGTAATTCCGGTCAAAGAATATGACAGCAGTACCCTGACCGTACCGGCTTCGGTTGTAATTGCATCGGCAGTAATCGGTATTGCAGTAATGCCGTTATTGCTTCTTGCAATCGGTATCGTAATCTGGATGAGAAGGAGAAAGAAGTAATGAAGAAACAGAAAAAACAGTTAATTGCTTTATGCATCCTGCTTCTTGTCTGCATTGTGGCATGGGTTTGCCTGACGAAGTGGAATAAGAGCCAGGAGCAGAAAAAACAGGAAGAGGAAGAAGCTTCCAAAGTAACGGTAACAGATATTGCCACAGAAGATGTAAATGCATTTTCTTATCAGTATAATAATGAGACCTTATCCTTTGTAAAAGAAGATGGCACCTGGTATTATGAGGCAGATAAAAGCATTGCTTTAGACCGGGATGCCGTGGAAACACTGGCTGCCACAGCAGCACAGCTTACGGCAGAACAGGAAATCAAGGACTATGAAGACTTATCAGAGTATGGTCTTGATACTCCGTCAAATACCATTACACTGACTACAGATAAAGGAACCACAACGCTTCTGGTAGGAAATAAAAATGATATGCTGAGCCAGTATTATGTAAAGACGGATCAGTCGGACAGCATTTATCTGGCAGGAAGTGCAATATATTCTGCTTATCAGAAAGGAATCGAAGATTTGACTGCAGCAGAAAGCACAACAGAAATTGCAGAATAAAAGGATTGACAAGTAAAATGTCCGTTGGTAAAATGTATGAGAAAGTGTGGAAGAGAAATAGTAATCATTGGAAGCCTTCAGAGAGAAAACGGCAGGTGAGAGTTTTTGACGGAAGATGATGAACCAGTCTTGGAGCTGCATACCCAAGCAGGAGTGAAGGTATGTCGGGTTCTCCCGTTACAGAGAGAAGGCATAAGAGAATGTGCCGGAGTGCAGGAGCAATCCTGAATTTAGGTGGTACCACGGATGAAATATTCGCCCTAAGCTAAGTCATAGCTTAGGGCTTTCTTTTATACAAGAAACTCGCAAAGTGTGTTTCTCGTAGTTGCCTTAAGCAGACAAGTTGTAAGAATAGAAAAAGGAGATAAGAAAATGAAACTGGAAAAATTAGTTGGTGACCGGTTTAAAGAGAGACCGGCAGATTGTGTGATTGATAGTCACGCACTTATGGTAAAAGGTGGATACATCAAATATGTGGCAAATGGAATCTATTCTTCTTTTCTGCCATTAAAGAGAATTACACGTAAGATTGAGCAGATTCTTCGTGAAGAGATGGACAAGGTAGATGGACAGGAAGTACAGTTCCCGGTTGTTATGCCAGCGTCTATCTGGGAAGAATCCGGAAGATATGAAAGCATCGGAGATGAGCTGCTTCGTTTTACTGACAGAAATGGTGCTAAGATGGTACTTGGTATGACCCATGAAGAAGCAGCAGTACAGCTGGTTCGTGAGTATGCACAGAGCTATACTAAATATCCATTTATGATATATCAGATTCAGACCAAATTCCGTGACGAAGCAAGACCTCGTGCCGGATTAATCCGTGTAAGAGAGTTTACCATGAAGGATGCGTATTCCTTCCATACCAGCCAGGAAGACTTAGAGCAGTATTATCAGAGGGTACACAAGGCATATGAGCGTATTTTTGAAAGAGCCGGTATTCCGGAAGTAGTATCCGTTGCATCTGATTCCGGCATGATGGGTGGAAGCCTTTCCCATGAGTTCATGCTTCTTACTCCGATTGGAGAAGATTCTATTGTACTTTGTGATTCCTGCGGATATAAAGCAAATATGGAAGCTGCAGAAAATATTTCTGATATTCCAAAAGACGCAGAATCTGCAGAACTGGAGAAAGTTCATACACCAAATATCCATACCATTGAAGATATTTGTGAATTCTTTGGAGATAAGACCTGTAATTCCTGTAAAGCAGTTGTTTATCAGAAAAATTCAGATGACAGTTATGTGGTTGTATTTATCCGTGGCGATTTGGAAATCAATGAGACAAAGCTTGTAAATTATCTTGGTGACCAGATTCATGCGGCTGTTATTACAGAAGAGTGTGGATTGAATGCTGGTTACATCGGACCAGTAGACTTACATGTCAATGCACCGCATGTGGTATTATATGATAAGTCTCTGGAAGGAAGAAATAACTTATCCTGCGGAGCAAACGAAGAGGAATACCACTTCAAAGGACTTGATATGGAGCGTGATGTAAAAGACGCAGAGTATCATGATTTTGCTAAGGTATACGAAGGCGGAATCTGCCCAAAATGTGGTAAGAAGACCATCCGTATTTCTAAAGGTATTGAAGTAGGAAATATCTTCCAGCTTGGAACCAAATATACCAAGTCCATGAAGATGACTTATGTAGATAAAGATGGCGAGAGACAGACTCCAATTATGGGCTGCTATGGTATCGGTGTTGGAAGACTTGCCGCTGCTGTATGTGAAGCACATCATGATGAGTATGGTCCAATCTGGCCAAAGGAAATTGCTCCGTGGCAGGTTCACCTTTGTGCAGTAAGACCTGACAATGAAGAAGTAAAGGCTTTTGCCGATGACTTATATGAGAAAATGCAGAATGCCGGTATTGAAGTTATCTATGATGACCGTACTGTAAGTGCCGGAGTTATGTTTGCAGATGCAGACCTTCTTGGAATTCCGCTTCGTGTTATCGTAAGCCCAAGAAATATGAAACAGGGAATCGTTGAAGTGACATCCCGTGATAAGACTTTGAAGGAACAGGTTCCGGTAGAAAACGTATTTGAAGAGATTCAGAAGTACTTATAAGAAGAACTCCTGCTGGTTGGAAAACTGGTGGGAGTTTTTTTGTATAGGAAAAAGAAAATATGTAGAAAAAGAAAGAATGGTGTCGTATAATACAAATACATTTAGAAAAGTTGGGAGAAAGAAGCTGTGAAATTATATCATGGAACAATATCGACTGGTGCAGATAATATAATAAAAAATGGTATTATTTTAGAAAAAGGAAAAAAGAAAGTTGACTTTGGGCAGGGATTTTATACGACAAATTCATTTGAATTTGCTAAATCTACTGCGGTGAATAAAGCAAAAAAGACAAATTCTTATAATAATTGCAAATGTATAGTGTACCCAACTGTACTGACATATGATTTTGATACGGATTTAGCAAAAAATATGAATGTGTTACAATTTCAAAATACAAATATAGAATGGGCGCAATTTATTATAAATAATAGAAATGGGATAGAATATATGAAAAGCGCAGAGACATATTTTCATAATCTTTATAAAAAATATGATATTGTAAAAGGAGCGATTGCAGACAATAGTATAGTTCTTTTGAGTCAAATGTTAAAATTATCAGGGAAAAGGGTAAAAAGAGAAGATATAAAATCAATGTTGTATTCTTATCTTACTTGTCAAATATCTTTTCACACAGAAAGAAGTATCGGTTGCATAGAATTGAAAGCTTGTGATATAATAAAGCCGAATAAAGAGAAAGGAGATGTTATAAATGAATAATTTTAATATAGAAAAATTTAAGTTATTTTTGATGGAAGAATTAGTGAGTGAATATAATGTTACAGAATTAGAAGCTCAGAGAATGATTGCAAAGTCCACGGTTAATAAGATGTTAAAAACATCTCCAGAGTTTATTATGCATTATTCAATAGAAGATAATGCAAAAGAAGTTTACAATGAATTTATGGGTATTCCGCTTGAGATGTAAGAAAATCACAAAAAAGAGGCATTATAGCCTCTTTTTTTAGTGCGTCTGTTTATTAATATAGCTCGTCTTAAATTTAGAATACATAATCTTCTGGCTGCGGTACAGTCCGTAATAGCCGGAGAGCATATAGCTGAATGCAATTGCAAGAAGCAGGAACGGCATTGCAGCAAAGCCAAACATTTCAAAACTGATCAGCAAAGAAGTAATCGGGCTGTTGGTAACACCACAGAAAATGGCAGCCATACCGATGGCGGCACATAAGGTTGGTGAGAAACCAGTCAACGTTCCAATGAGACAGCCAAAGCTTGCACCGATAAAGAAAGTCGGGACAATTTCGCCACCCTTAAAGCCGGCACCAAGAGTCAGGGCGGTAAAAATAATTTTTAAAAGAAAAGCTTCCGGTGCCACTGTGCCGTCAAAGCATTTGGAAATAATATTAACGCCGGTGCCATTGTAATCCTGATTGCCTACGAGAAGAGTAAGGATAATGATAATACATCCGCCTGCTGCTGCACGAAGGTAAGGATTTTTAAAAAATTTCCGGTAAAGGGTTTCACTGTAATGTAAGGAGATACAGAACAGGACGCTGACCAATGCACATAAAATGGCAAGAATCGTTACGGTAACCGCAGAAGAAATTCCAAATTCCGGAATGTCCAAAATAGTAAAGGATGGCGGTGTAATCTGAAAATGTAAAGCCAGACCATGTGCCACTAAAGCAGAGATAACGCATGGTACTAATGCAGAATAGTGCATGATGCCGACACTGACTACTTCCAGTGGGAAAATAGCGGCAGCCATCGGTGTTCCGAATAGAGCGGAAAAAGCAGCACTCATACCGCACATAATCATAATATGTTTATCTTTTTCATCAAAACGGAAAAGTCTTCCAAGAGAATTACCAATGCTTCCGCCAAGCTGCAGGGCAGCACCTTCCCGGCCGGCAGAACCTCCAAAGAGATGTGTAATTAATGTGGAAATAAAAATAAGCGGAGCCATACGCAGTGGAATCTCATCTCCGGAATGTATGGCGGAAAGCACCAGGTTGGTTCCGGTATCTTTTTCATCATGCAGAAGGTGATAGAGCAGTACAATTACAATACCACCCAGTGGAAGAAAGAAAATGAGCCATGGATAAGCCGTTCTTGTATCGGTAACCCATGTCATGCCAAAGTAAAAGGCAATTCCCACCATACCGATAAGAAGACCGGACAGAATAGAAAAAACAATCCAGTTTATGGAAGTACGC
>JBNMJI010000035.1:0-11463 GCA_050873725.1 Roseburia sp. | reverse complement strand
GTATATATCTATCGTTATTCAGAGGATGAGGAAGGAAATCCTTCTTTAGATAATATTGACAGTGACGAGGAATACGAAATTGTCTCCGACCGTTTTGATGAATTATTAGACGAAGCAGAATTTGACGCAATGGACGACTAATCATCCATTACGTTTCCTGCAATTCTTTTAAGAACCGGGAAGGTTCTGCACTGTGATTATTCAATAGCTCTACCGAGAAAAGGTAGAGCTGTTTTTTTGCTCTGGTCATTCCCACATAGAACATTCTGCGCTCCTCTTCCAGATCTGCATCTAAAACTGCTTTCTTATAAGGCATGATTTTCTCATTTACATCAATCAAAAATACCACATCATATTCTAAGCCCTTAGAGCTATGCAAGGTAGATAAGACAACACCCTCTCCCTTTGTCCGCTGCTTCTCCATGGCATGCTGCAATTCTTTTAAATATTTCTCTTTCTGCTCCTGCCAGTCATCAAAGCTTTCGAACTCTTTGGTCATATCCGTAAGCTGTTCTAAAATATCAAAGAGTTCTTCCTCGTTGATGCCTCTCTGGTCTGCATATTCTTTGATATAGTCGTCGTAGCCGATTCCCCTGCGGATATAATTCACCGCTGCAAAAGGCTTCATTCCGGCTAACATTTTACAGTCATGATAAAGTCTGTCGATTCTTCGTGCAATCCAGGACTGCTCCATTTTATCATAATAGTCCGCCCAGACATCAAATGCTACGGTATCCTCTTCCAGACTATCCCGTCCGATATAACGATTCGGCCGGTTCATAATCTGTAAAAAATCTGCCCGCCTTCTGCTTCCATGGGCAATCCGAAGATAACTTTCCATATCTTTTGCAATCCAATGCTCATAAATGTTCGGAATATTATCTCTTGTCCGGAAAGGAATATTATATTCCATTAACTGCTGCATCAGTAGTCTTGGCTGTGTATTGGTGCGAAACAGCACCGCTGCATCTGACCAGTCACCACCGGCTGCGGTATATTCCTTGAGTGCATGAATCAGGCCTAAATTTTCTTCCCGTTGTGTCCGGTATGTCTTACATACCACTGCTTCCTTTGCCGGGTGAAATGCCTTAATATCCTTCGCAAACCTGCCTGTGTTGTGGGCAATCAGCCGTCCTGCCGCTGCGACGATATTTCCATCGGAACGATAATTATAATTTAATACAATCCGCTTTGCATTGGCATAATCCTTCTCAAAGTTCAGCATAATCTCCGGTCTTGCCTGACGGAACCGGTAAATAGACTGGTCATCATCCCCTACTACAAAAAGATTGTTTTCCGGTGCTGCAAGCATCCTTATAATCTCATATTGCAATCCATTGATATCCTGAAACTCATCGATTAAGATATACCGGAACTTCTTCTGCCAGAGTGCCAAAATATCCTTCCTCTGGCTGAATAATTCATAGGTATAGACTAACATATCATCAAAGTCAATCAGCCGGTTCTTCTGCAGCATCTTCTGATAATTCATAAATACATCCCGGAATGTATGCTCCGCAAAATTCGAAGAATAATAATGTTCAATGGGAATATTTGAATTCTTTACACCACTGATTTCCGATAAAATATTCTGGATGCATTCATTTTCATCTTCATAATCAATTGGAAAATGACGTAAAAGATTCCGGATAAATACCACCTTCTGCTCATCTCTTATGATATTTTCTGCCCGATAATGATAAGCATACTTTAATACCGTAAAAAATACTGCATGAAAGGTACCAAAAGTAGCCGTTGTGGATGTCTGATTCGTTAGCGAAAGAAAACGTTCCTTCATCTCCATAGCGGCTGCTTTTGTAAATGTCACCACCAGAATCTCTGATGGTGACACCCCATATTTTTCTATTAAGTTCTTTGTTCGATGGGTAATTACGGCAGTTTTGCCTGAACCGGGTCCCGCCAGTGTAAGGCAGGGACCCTGATAAAAATCAACAGCTTCCTGTTGTGCTTCATTAAATTGCATGAAATGCCTCGTAACTTTTATTTCTCAAGTGCTTTTGTAAGAAGTGCAATTCCGGTACGGATACGCTTTAAAGACTCTTCCTTACCGATAATCTCCATAATCTCAGTTGCACCTGCCGGTGTCATCTGTTTACCGGAAACTGCTGTACGAACCGGCCATAATACATAACCATTCTTACAACCCTTCTCAGCCACAAAATCACAAAGTGTCTGATACAGTGCATCATTACTGTAATCCTGCTGAGCCTCTAATACCGGAAGAATCTCTGTTAAGACTTCCAAAGAGCTCTCTTCTGTGGTCTTCATCTTCTTATGGGTATACATTGCTGTATCATACTCCGGAAGTTCCTCAAAGAAGTCTATCAGATTCTCAATATCCGGGAAGATTTCAATTCTGGTCTTCACCATTTCCGCAATCTTACGGATATCATAATCCTTGGTAATCACTTTACGGATATATGGCTCAGCCATCTCAAAGTAGGAATCAAAATCCATTGCTTTGATATATTCTCCATTCATCCATTTCAGCTTTGTATAGTCGAATACTGCCGGTGATTTGCTCATGTGATGATAATCAAAAGCTTTTACCAGCTCTTCCAAGGAAAAGATTTCCCGGTTATCTGCCGGACTCCATCCCAGTAATGCCACAAAGTTTACAACTGCTTCTGTTAAAAATCCCTGTTCAATCAAATCTTCGTAGGAAGAATGTCCACAACGTTTACTTAACTTCTGATGCTCTTCGTTGGTGATTAACGGACAGTGTACATACACCGGCACATCCCAGCCAAAAGCTTCATACAGACGGTTATATTTCGGAGAAGAAGAAAGATATTCATTTCCTCTTACTACATGTGTAATTCCCATCAAATGGTCATCTACTACGTTGGCAAAGTTATAAGTCGGATATCCATCTGATTTAATCAGAATCATATCGTCTAGCTCCGCATTATCAACAGTAATATCTCCATAGATTTCATCGTGGAAGGTTGTTGTTCCTGTCTGAGGATTGTTCTGACGGATAACATATGGAACACCTGCAGCAAGCTTCTCTTCAATTTCTTCCTTGCTTAAATGCAGACAATGTTTGTCATATACAATAATCTCTTTGCCTGCAACAGTCTGACGCAGACTCTCTAAACGCTCCTTATCACAGAAACAATAGTATGCTTCTCCTTTTTCAATGAGTTTCTTTGCATACTCCAGATAAATTCCCTGTGCCTGACGTTCACTCTGCACATATGGGCCAACACCGCCATCCTTGTCCGGACCTTCATCATGTAACAATCCAGTCTTCTCAAGGGTACGGTAGATAATATCTACCGCTCCCTCAACATAACGTTCCTGGTCTGTATCTTCAATTCTTAAAATAAAATCTCCGCCTTCATGCTTTGCAATTAAATATGCATAAAGCGCTGTACGCAGATTTCCTACATGCATTCTTCCTGTAGGACTTGGTGCAAATCTGGTTCTAACCTTGCTCATTCTAACTAACCCGCTTTCTTACTATTAATTTAATTCAATCTCTCGTAATTCCTTTGGAGGAAGCTGCTTGGTAGAAGCTTTCTTAATCTTTTCGATTTCCTGTTTTGCTTTCGGAATCGGAAGGATAGTTCCTGCTCCGGCGATACATCCGCCAGGACATCCCATTCCTTCAATCATATATCCATTCATCTTACCAGCCTTGGCAAGCATCAGCATCTTCTTACATTCTGAAAGACCTTCTGCATGTTCAATCTTAACATCTACATCCGGATAATATTCATGTATACATTTTTCAATAGCATCTGCAACACCACCGGCACATGCATATCCACGGCCTGCAGCAGTTGCATCATGCATGGAGCTTTCGCCCTCTGTCTGATTCGGATCAATTCCTTTTGCAGCAAACATAGCGTCTAACTCTTCAAATGTGATTACAAAATCAACATCGCTTCGAACAGTTCTTCTGCTTGCTTCCAGTTTCTTAGCAGCACACGGTCCGATAAATACTACTTTTGCATTCGGATGCTCTTTCTTAATGCTTCTTGCTGTAGCAACCATAGGTGTAAGCTCAGAAGATACGCTCTCGATTAAATCCGGGAACTGTGTCTTTGCAAGCATGGACCATGCAGGACAGCAGGATGTAAGCAAGAATGGAAGCTCACCTGTTGCAACATGATTTGCATAGTGATGTGCTTCCGCTACTGCACCGATATCAGCTCCAAGTGCAACTTCAACAACTTCTGAGAAACCAAGTTCTAATAAAGCTGCCTTTACATGCTTTGGAGTAGCTCCAGGTCCGAACTGACCTACAAATGCAGGTGCGATTTCAGCGATAACTTCTCCGCCCTCTTTCATACAGCGAATCAACTGGAAAATCTGTGACTTATCTGCAATTGCTCCAAATGGACAGCTTACCATACACTGACCACAGGATACACATTTGTCTGCATCAATCTTTGCTCTTCCGTATTCATCTGTTCCGATTGCGCCAATTCCACAAGCCATGGAACATGGTCTTTCTTTCTTGGAAATTGCATCATATGGGCAGGCTGCTTTACATCTTCCGCATTTGATACATTTTTCCTGGTCGATTACGGATTTGCCATCTACCTGGGAAATTGCTCCCTTTGGACATACCTCCATACATGGATGGGCAATACAGCCCTGACACATATTGGATACTTCGAATTTCTTTTCTTCGCACAGATTACATGCAGATGGAATTACCTGCATAAGAGGTGGCTCATAATATTTTTCTGCCACATTGCTCTCTTCAAGACCGCTGGTAACATGTACCGGTTTATCCTGTGGACGTAAAGACATACCCATCGCAAGTCTTACTCTCTCTGCTGCAATCGCACGTTCTCTATAAATACTTTCACGGTATGTAGGAACATCTCCAGGGCAAACTGTATATAGAACTGCCTCAACGGCATCGTTCAGGTTTGCACTGTCTGCTTCATAAGCAATTTTTGCTACCTCCGTAAAAATGCTTTTTCTCAAATCTGATACTGGTGTACGTAGTCCTCTCATCGTTTCCTCCTAGAAAAAATTGTATTATATCATTGTTCATAACCACGCACAGTATTATCAATATATAACACTATGCTAACAATAATCTAGCACACCACTTTCAATAATACAAGTAGCCTGCTCTTATGTTCTAAAATAAATACTTTTTACAACTTTTTCCTCTGGGAACATCCTTTACAGACTGCGTCCGTATCTGTTCTTCCACTACATCCACTGCAGCCAATGCAGCCTCCTTCTTTTTTCTTTTTCATCATAGCATATACCGCAAAGGCGCACCAGCAAAGAATCAGTAATAGCAAAATAATATCATTAACGCCCATACTATCTGCCTCCTAAAAAATCAGACTGCCAATCTGAAAGACTACAAACGCTGCAATCCATGCAACCACGCACTGCATCACCACGACACCAAGTGCCTGAAGCTTTGAGCCCATCTCCCGTCTGATTGCTGCAATTGCAGCAACACATGGTGTATAAAGCAATGTAAATACCAGGAAGCTTACTGCTGATACCGGTGTAAACAGTGTTCCAAGGCTGTTACCCAAAGCCGTTACACTGGTTCCAAGAAGCACACTCATGGTACTGATTACCGCTTCTTTTGCGGTAAATCCGGTAATCAAAGAGGTGGATACTCTCCAATCTCCAAATCCAAGCGGCGCAAAAACCGGTGCAATTACACGACCGATTAACGCCAGCAGACTGTCTGCACTGTCAGATACTACATTCAATCTGGTATCAAAGGACTGTAAGAACCAGATAATAATCGTTGCAAGAAAAATAACAGTAAATGCCCGCTCTAAGAAATCCTTTGCCTTATCCCACATCAGAAGTACTACGCTCTTTAAGGATGGCAGCCGGTAATTCGGGAGCTCCATGACAAAAGGCATTGGATTTCCACGGAATGCAGAATGTTTAAACAAAAGTGCGATTAAGATTCCCATTACCATTCCGCCAACATAAAGTGCAATCATAACAAGCGCCTGATATTTCTTAAAAAATGCAGCTGTAAATACCGCATAAATCGGAATTTTTGCCGAACAGCTGATAAATGGGGTCAGCATAATGGTCATCTTCCTGTCTCTTTCAGATGCCAGGGTTCTGCTTGACATGACTGCCGGGACGGTACAGCCGAATCCAATCAGCATCGGAACAAAGCTCCTGCCGGAAAGTCCGATTTTTCGCAGCAGCTTGTCCATAACAAAGGCAACTCTTGCCATATAACCGGAATCCTCCAGAATAGACAAAAAGAAAAATAAGACCACAATAATCGGCAGAAAGCTTAATACACTTCCAACTCCGGCAAATACACCGTCAATAATCAGGCTGTGAACCACCGGGTTAATTCCATAAGCAGTCAGCCCTTTATCTGCAAGATTCGTTATGTATGCAATAAAAACTGCCAGATAATCACTTAAAAATGCTCCAATCACACCGAAGGTCAGCCAGAATACCAGCAGCATAATCAGAAGGAACAAAGGGATAGCAAGATATTTGTTGGTTAATACATTGTCTATCTTCACACTGCGGATATGTTCCTTGCTCTCATGGCACTTTGTTACTGATTTACTGCACACCTTTTCAATAAAGGTGTATCTCATATCCGCCAGAGCAGCATTCCTGTCCATATGATGGTCTGTTTCCATTTCTTCAATACTGTGTTCCATCATATCCAGTTCGTTCTGGCTCAGTTTCAGCCTGTCTATAATATCTGTATCCTGTTCTACTATCTTGGTTGCTGCAAAACGTGGTGACATTCCAATATTCTGCGCATGATCCTCTACCTGATGGGATACCGCATGAATACAGCGGTGCACAGGACCTTTTTCACAGAAATCCGTTACTTTCGGATAAATCTTCTGTCCTGCCACTTTTCTGGCACTGTGTACTAAGTCTTCCACGCCCTCTCCCTTTACCGCACTGATTGGGATAACCGGAATTCCCAGTTCTAAAGACATCTGCTTTACGTCAATACTTCCACCGTTATTGCGCACCTCATCCATCATATTCAGGGCTAATACCATCGGAATATGCATTTCTAATAACTGCAGCGTCAGATAAAGATTACGTTCAATATTCGTTGCATCTACGATATTGATAATTCCATCCGGTTTCTCATTTAAAATAAAGTCCCTTGTTACAATCTCTTCGCTGGTATATGGACGCAGGGAATAAATTCCCGGCAGGTCAACTACCGACGCATCCTTATGCTCTCTGATTTCTCCCATCTTCTGATCAACCGTTACACCCGGGAAATTTCCCACATGCTGATTGGAACCGGTGAGCTGATTAAATAATGTGGTCTTACCACAGTTCTGATTTCCTACTAATGCAAATATCATTCTAGTTCTCCTCCGGTTCTACTTCGATTTTTCCGGCATCTTCTTTTCGTATGGTCAGTTCATACCCCCGAATTCTTAGTTCAATCGGGTCTCCCATAGGTGCTACTTTACGCACCTGCACCTTTGTCTTTGGAATCAGTCCCATATCTAAAAATCTACACCGCAGTGCTCCTTCTCCCCCTACTTTGGTTATTACCGCTTCTCTTCCAATTTCAAGTTCATCCAGCGTCATCTATTTTCCTCTTCTCTTGTTATTGATATTTTTTCTCAATTATTTATTTTAACGCAGGATTCATTTTTTCACAATATATAATCTCACACTCTTTTTCCTTTCAACATATATTAATATGAATATTTTTATTGAGGTCAGCATATGAACAACTGTAATTGTCAGCCACCAAACAACCGTCCGGCTGTTCCAACACCTTATACCAAACAGTTTGCCTGCAATCAGGAACTTGCCATGGCTTATGTTCCATGGCAGCAGTTTGGCAATCTGTACGAACCGGATCAGGCTCTGCGTAACGGCACAGTCTTTCAGGATTTAAATAAACCTTTCCGTGGTTCCATGAAAGGAGGCCGATTCTGATGAACAATATGCCTATGAACCAGTCCCAGCTTTTAGACTGGATTAACCAGGTCAGCTTTGTAGCCTATGATACTGCCCTTTACCTCGACACCCACCCCTATGATGAAGAAGCACTTTCCTTCTATAACCATTACCGCACCCTGCGGTTAAAAGCAGTTAAAATGTATGAAGAAAAATATGGTTCCCTGACTTTAGACGGTGCCGATACAGACGGTCACTGGAGCTGGGGAAGCATGAGAAATCCATGGGAAGGGGGAAATTGTTAAATGTGGCAGTATGAAAAAAGACTGGAATATCCGGTCAATATCAAACAGACCGACCCAAAAATCGCACAGTATATCTTAAGCCAGTATGGTGGTCCTGACGGAGAAATCAACGCATCCTTGCGTTATCTCTCCCAGCGCTATTCCATTCCTTACCGGGAAGTAGCCGGACTGCTTACGGATATCGCGACTGAAGAAATTGCCCATTTTGAGATGATTGCAACCATCGTACACCAGCTTACCAGAGACCTGACTCCGGAGGAAATCAAATCCTCTAACTTCGGTCCTTACTATATCGATCACACCCTTGCTGTGTGGCCGCAGGCTGCCGGTGGTGTTCCGCAGAATGCCTGTGAATTCCAGTCCAAGGGCGACCCGATTACCGACCTCATGGAAGATATGGCTGCAGAACAGAAAGCCCGCACCACCTATGACAATATTCTTCGTGTGGTAAAAGACCCGGATGTTGTAGATCCGATTCGTTTCCTGCGTGCCAGAGAAGTCGTACACTTCCAGCGTTTTGGAGAAGCACTCCGGATGGTACAGGAACATCTTGACTCCAAGAACTTCTATGCCTGCAACCCGGCTTTTGATAAGAACTGCGGCTGCAAATAAAACTGTGATTGAAAATAGCGTACCACCGATACTTTCTATCGATGATACGCTATTTTTATTCTCCGGTTCCGCAGAGCCGGTCCACGGAATTAATAATCTCACGGACTTCCGGGATTTCCTCATGATACTCTTTCATGAGTTTTTCTATTTCATCCTTCTGCTCTAACACCACATCCATGTTATATTCGATGGATGCCCGAATCTTCTGCCGACGGCTCAAAAGCTCATGTTTGATTTCCACCATTTCACGCTTATCTACCAGTGCATTGGGCTGACTGATCCAGACCTTTGCATCATAAAGTTCATATTTTTGAAGCATGCGGACTAACTTTCCGTTAAAGTATTCCAAGTCATCACTGTTCCGTTCAAATTTTTCTCTTTCCCGCTTGGCTTCTAAGTACTGCTCCCAGAGATAGGTCAGTTCATAGGAATTATGCACATGGTATTTCTCGCAGGCATAATCCACTGCATTGGTAGAATTAACATATTTTATTTTTGTACGGTTCAAAAGGGTAATCGCATGATTCATATTCACTTCTGCCCGCTTAATTTCTCTTGTATTATTCTGGTTCCGGAACAGCATGAAGAATCCGCTGGCTGCCGCCGTTACCATCAGAATTGTAAAGAGAATCCGAACATCCATTTCCAATGCCACATGAAGTACTAATATGATTGCAAGGAATGCCAGCACCATGCCAAATACTACATAGGATGCCTTCCGCAGAATCTTCTGTTCCTCCATTAACTCTTCCCGGTAATAGGTCCATTCATTCTTCTCCCCTTCCAGGTAATTCATATCACGCTTTACTGCCGCCTGATACATCTCATTTGTCTGCAGGGTCCGGATGGATTCCGTCAATGTCTCCTCTTCCTGTTCCATCTGTGCATACTGCGTATCTGTCAGCTTCTTAGTTGCTTTCAGATAATCGGAACGGGACTGATCCAGTGTAAGAATACTGTTTGCCGTATCTCTTAAAGCAGCTGCCTCATCTTCCGGCAGTTCTTCAATAATCTGGATATCCTTTAAATAAGAAGTCACAATACGATACTCCGACTTCTCACTTTCTAAGGTCTTTGCCGTATCAATAATCTGTTCACAATGTCCTAAGACATAATGCTGTACTTTATGTTCATCTTTCCGGTCTTCTTCCGATAATGTATCTTCGGTAATACATTCTAAGACCTCATCGATTGTTTTCTTCGGTTTCTTTTTTCTTCTAAAAAATTTTATCAATGTTATGCCCACCGTCCATTGCTTTCGTAAATATATTTTTTCTTATCCAGCACATTTCGAAATGCTTCCTGTACTTTTTCTTCATCATTCCGCTGCTTATGAATATCCTCTAATATCTTTTGCAGTTCTTCTGACACTTCATAAACCTGTTCCTTTTCATCCGGTGCTGCCATCCGCCATGCTTCTTCCATCTCCCGCATACATGCAGGATTGTTATTATAGTCATACGCTTTCTTAAAACACCGTGCCGCATCCCGGTACAGGAATAATCCGGTATGCGCAACTCCAATATTATTCCATATATTTCCTATGACAGAAGCATCCAGCTTTCCGGCATCCTCATTCTGCAGCAGACGCATATATTCCCGGATTGCCATCACATATCTATGATTCATAAGACTTCTGTCTGCCCGGATTTTCATGCATTCGATTTCTGATTTATTCTCTACTTCTGCCAGTGCATATTCGATTTCATCTTTTTCCTTCTTCGAACAAAAGCCACAGGCATCCATCAGAAGCCGGACTTTCTTTGCCAAAGTCATTTTCTTTCGGACAGCCTCTTTTAACTGCCCGGCTAACTCCCGGTCTTTTAACTCCTCTGCAATCCAGCTGATTAAGTCATCCGATACAAAGGAATCATCAAGATATTCCGTGTGGTTTAAGATATACCAGTTCAGTTCCTCCAGGGAATAGATATTTATCATATTCTGTTCTAAATAATATGGCACATCGGTTTCTTTCCGATTGCATAAAATCAATTCTCCCATAGGTTCCTCCTACAATTCCATTTTATATTCCCACACTTTTTCGGAGCTTTTATAAATCTCTCCAAATCCAAGGTCCCGTATGGTAACCTTTACTGCAGAATCAGACAGTGCTTCTGTCATAACAGAAAGTCTGGTCATGCGCTCCGGCCGTTTTGGAATATCTGTAAGCTCTAAAGATTCTATCTTTGCTTCCCTGCTGTCTGGAAGCTGCAGCCAGAAATCAATGGTATTGGTGCCTGCCAGTAAAATCTCGCACTGATTCTTTGCTTCGTACCAGTTTTCTCCGGCACTTACCAGTGTATGGAAAATAAGTTCTTCCCTATCCTTTACTTTAAGGCTGATATTTACCTTCATCTCATTCTCGCCAATGTAAACAAACTGCCATGGCTGCATTCCGGTATGGATGCAGGATGCATAACAGGCTCCCTTGGCATAAAGATTCTTGCCTAAGAAAACATGCCTTCCGTTGCAGAGAAATTTTAAGGATTCTCTCATCCATTCTCCATCAAAACCATCCCCGGTCAGATATACCGAAGAATAGATTTTACGGGAAATGGCATCGGTTACTACATCTAAAAATGCAGTATCTTTATTACCAATCAAAGGACCATAATCCCTCAGATAAATGTGAACCAGCTGTGGTGTGGAATTCAGATTT
>JBNMJI010000034.1:0-11713 GCA_050873725.1 Roseburia sp. | reverse complement strand
GCCATCAAAACAGGTCCACGGAAATTCACACGTGCCCAGAAACTGTTGTCACGTTCCGGAAGATAGGTTGTCTCTACCACATATGGGAAATCCAGTGATTCTGCCACATGAATTGTTATCGTATCATAGCCCGTCTGATATTGATTTCCTACTTTAACCGTAACATAAATTTCTCCATCCAAAGCTGCCTCATCTATCTTTACCGTCAGTCTCTCATCATCTGACCCGGATGTCTCATAGGTATAAGAATTTTTATCAATATTGCCGCCTTCTGCGAATTCATATCTGCGTTTTGTTCCAAGGTCTGTCCGTTTCAACACTGTGGAAAGGTTCAATGTATCTCCGGCATGTACCCAGTAATCCAGTCCGTTTGGTTTATCAAAATTCACGATTCCGGAACCACCTGATACATAAGATGCATCCACCACCTCTATAATAACAATATCTTCATAAGGCTGTCCGTCCACTATTCCGCTGACTTTTACTGTGTATTCACCCAACGGTGTTGACAGACTGGTTACAAAACGTCTTGCATGCATCAAATCCAGTGATGGATATCCACCGGCAACTGTCACTGCATCGGTTGGGTTAGCAGAAAGTAAATCCTGCGGACTGCATTCCCAGGTAATAGATCCACTTAAAGTTCCGTTGACTCTGGAATATACATACATGGACATACCTCTTTGCAGCCAGTATTTCCGGATCTGTCCTAAAGAAAGTTTCTTTCCATGAACCACGGTAACCACTGCTGTTCCTGACTTGGTCGGATCCTGCACGGATGTTGCTGTTACTGTCAAAGTAGATGCTTTTTCATCCATACTGATCCAGAGTACACCATCCTCAGAAATTGTAGTAAGGGCAGAGGTATTTCCGGAAAGACTCCAGGTTACCTCCTGGGATGGTGAATTATTACCATAGACAATTGCCTGAAATGCCTTTCTTCCGCCCGGCTTCATAATAACTGTCTGCGGCAGTACCTTAACACTGAGTACGGAAGAAATTATCGGAGTATCATCCGGCGTATATGGGTCCCCATTTACCACAATCTGGTTTCTCAAATATACTGTAGTATCTGCGGCATAACTTCTGTCTCCACTGGCCAGGGCAACAGACACCGTTACCTGACGCAATGAGGTGACTTTGGTCAAATCAATGGAAAAATCTGTTACATTTGATGCTAAATCCTGCTCTTCTATATTTTCTGTTACTGCTCCTGCTGTATCAATCGTCTCCTGCTTATAGGTAAGCTTTCCGCTAGACTTTGTCCATAAAATAGTCTCTTTCGTATAACCGGAATCTGTGGTCTTATAGATTTCCAGCCATTTTTTCGTCAGTCCGTCTGCACCTCCCGGATAGAGACTGTCTTTTAAAATTTCCGTTCCGCTTCCGCTCTCTGACTCATCGGCATAATAACGCAGGGCACTGTCCGTATCAATAATATAATTATCCATCTGGGATAAGAGAATCTGCGCATCTTCCTGCAAATCCGCTTCATCTGTCACCTTGCCATAGGTTCTTGTAGAGAAAATCAAAAAAGCGCCGATTAATCCACTGACAATTGCGATTACTGCAATTCCCACCAGTAACTCAACCAGCGTAAAGCCTTTGTTATTCTGTTTCATCCTGCTACTTTTTCTCCGGCTCACTTTTCATCTTCTCCTTTCCTCTTTCTGGTAATTTTCTACTGTATCTCATGTCTGCCTGTTGCAGCACTCACTTTTATCTGCATATCACGGTCGGACAATTTCAAATGAATACCGGTGTAATAACTTTCCACGCTATTTACCTTTACCGTCTTAATGGCTCCGGTACTTCTGTCATAGAGAAATTCTGCCGCACTACTTAAATTACTCTCACTGCTCTGATTAGATAATGTAACATCGGACACTGCTGTTCCATCTTTTCCTTTATAACTTAAGGTAATGGTCATTGGTTCTTTTCCAAGAGAAATCTTCTCAATCACCTTATCTTCACTTACACGGTAAACATTGCCATCCCTGCAGGACTCCTTTATTATCGCCGCATAATATTCTCCATTTAATTCATAGACAATAAGACCTGCAGTATCACTCTTACTCATAGACTGTACCATTGCTTTATCCAGTGCAGAATCCAGTCCTTCCGTGGCATGACGCAGTTTCCAGCCATTCTGGGAGCCGGTAAGAAGAAATGCTCCTACAGAAAGAATTGCAAGAATCGCCACGGTAACAATCAGTTCTACCAACGAAAATCCACTATTCTTTTTTCCGCTTATACGATTCCCTTTCTGCATCTTATCTCTACTCCTTTGACCAGTTCTGATAGGTTACAAGTTTTGTTACATCTACTGCATCTTCACCGGTATATGTTTTTCCAATGCTTCCCACATAATACTGGCTGTTCTTTAATATCTGTGGCAAAATATAAGTGTTTTCACCCTTTTTATATTCTGCATTCTGAATCACTCTGGCAGCATCCTGCACATTCGAAGCCACTGTCGTACTGCTTCCCGGCATACCAAAGGTTACCTGTCCACCACTTATGATTGTGCCGGAATAGTCTACCGTGACTTTCACATCTCCTGTGGCAATGATAAGCGGTACATTTTTTCCTGCCAGGAATGACGCATCTACTTTTAATGCTGTTTTTCCCTGGTTATCTGTCACATAGGCTACCTGCCGTACTCCCTCGCCATTGGTAAATTCAAACTCTGCGGTACCGGAAGAACCAACCGCTTCCTTTAACCCATCCATATCTACCAGATTTTCAAATACGGTAGCATTTTTCTGCTCCGCGGTAAGTTTCTCATAATCCTTTGTCAGTGAAATATTATAGGAAGCATACACATCCTGCCATCCGGTCTGCAATCCGGCATAATAATCATCTTCATAAATATCTTCCAGACCCTGGCTTACCGTTGTAGGCTCAATGGTACGGATTCCTTTTGCATCCCATACAAGAATACTTCCGTTGGTAATCTTCTCTACGGAACTGCTCTCACGAATGGATAATTCCGCGTCATCCACATAAAGTGATAAATACTGGGCTCTCGTTGCTGCATTATCAGCATTTCCATAATATGCAAGGTCGAATTCCGCTGCTTCTTTTGCATTCTGAAACTTCAGGAAATAATAAACCAGACCATCTTTATATAACGGTGTAATATCCAAAGCGTGATAATTTTTCAACACTTCATAATTAATATATTTTTCCGGGGTTGTTGCAAAATCACTGTTTGCCATAAAATCTTCCGCTACCGTTGTGGGATTGGTAGTATTTACAAGGAAACAGTCCGCCGGTGCAAGATATGCTGTCTGACTGCTCTTAACTGCCAAAGATTCTCCCATCATGGCATTGCCGCTTCCGATATAGGCATTACCGGCTAACATCAAGGTCTTTAAACCATTCATATGGATGCTTGCCTTTCCACTGTCTGCAATACCATTAATAATCATGGCACTGCTATAGGCTGCCTTATTGGCATTGACATCATCTGTTGCTACCGAAGCTGCCGCTTTGGCGGTCTCCGGATTGCCATATCCATAATATTCCCCACGCAGGGTAACATCACCACTTCCGGTAATGGTTAAATCATCTGATACATAGGTACTGCCTGATAAAGAAAGATTTGCATTACTGTAAACATTGAGATTATCTGCCCATATGGTTGCTTTGGTATCTGTTGTAAAAGAACCACTGTTTTCTACCGTAAGTCCACCTCTGGTAATCAGTGTCTTACGCAGTCCAAGCATTACGCTTCCACTATTATCAATATGGAATCCATTCCGGTCGCTGTCACTTCCGGTATAATAATCTCCTGCATAAACATTACCATTCATGGTAAGTGTACGGTTTCCATTATCTACCCAGACACCTTCATCCGCTACCACACAATAATTCAGCAAATCCGGTACTGATGTTGACTGAATAAAGTTTACCTGTGGATAACCAAGAACCAGATCGGTATCTACTACAGATTCATAATCATCTGCATCCTTATAAGTAAGTTCCAGATTCATAATTACAAGTCCGGATTGTGTTACCACAAGATTTGCCTCTTTGCCTTCCTGTGTTACAAGCTTTGCTCCGGTATCATTTTCTGCATCATAACGGTGGGATGCCCCGATATAATTCTCCAGATAACTGAGATTATATTTGGTATCATCCGTACTTTTTCCGATTTTCTTCTTCAGTTCTTTCCGGTATAATTCCCGGAATGTACTCTGGCGTACTGCGTCCTGATAACTACTTGCGGAATACTGTGACATCACAGAAAGATATGCTGACGTTGCAGCATCTGCAACATCCTGCTGCAGACCGGTACGGATTTCATCCATTGCTGCCTCTGCATCATAGAAATTGTCTGTTGCGTTCTTATATACTGCCTTCATCTGTATATTCATCAGAGTAAGAGACAGTACTATAACCACCAGTATACTTACCAATGCCACTGTTCCAATTACCATAACCAGTGACATTCCTCGATTGTCCCGTGATTTCTTTCTTCTACTCATTGTTTTCCTGCCTTACTTCATTGCTGTTCCTGTTAAAGTAACCGACTTATCTGAGCCTACCGGCGTTACCGTTACCTCTACCTGATATAACCTTGCTGACTCCGCAGTCTGTGCTTCATCCAGTTTTTGGAATCCAAATGCACTCTTCGCTGTAGCCGCTGTTATCGCGCTGCCATTTCGCAACACTTTGCTGATGTCATTCTTATCTTCAACCGAAAGATTACTTATTATCTGCGTTGCAGCTTTTGCTGCCGGTGCACTTTCTGTTATGCTGACGGTAAGAGGAGTATCTTCCGTTCCCTGCCGGATAAGATATACCTGAATCGGAATATCCTGCTTATTTTCGATTACCACATGCTCCTTTGCCGCACTTCTGTCACCGGAAGTTCTGGTGGTCGGAATATAAAATACATAAAGACTTCTGACATCTTCTCCGGTCAGAACCGAATCAAATATGGTCAATGTCTGTGGCGTTCCGATTACATTTCCAGCACCATCTGTGTAGGTCACCGTCTGGCTTATCGTATCACTGCCATGCTTTTCTTTTATCACAAATTTATATTCTGTCTCACATGCATTCAAAAGTGCTTCTGATGTCATTCCAAGGGAAGCTGCATTCTCTTCTATTATATCAAATCTGGCATTCTTATCTTCCACATAAACAGCATCCCGGCTGTCATCCATAACGGAAAGTTCCGGGATACCCTGTGCATTATATGCTTTTTCATCTGTACCATCCTGATAGGTTTCATCGGATGGTGTCATAACTGCTTTGACTTCGTATTCTTTTCCATCAAAACTGTAATTGCTATACTCAGCTTCATAAACAGGAAGTTCTACTCCATCGATTGTTACATTTTCTCCAGACTTTCTGCCATAATTCTCCACTCCTGCTGCCTTAATCTCTTCCATGATATTTTCAGCCAATGTAGTTGAATTCAGGTTCTGTCTTGCCTTGGCATTGGTCTGGGCAGAGGTTACAAATGCTTTCAGCAAAGGAACTGCACACAATACAAGAATTGCCACCGCAACCAAAATTTCCACTAATGAAAATCCCCGGTTATTTAAATTACAATCTAATTTACTCTTTAACTTTTTGCCATTATAACCGCTCATATTGCGTCTGCTCCTTTCCGTTTTCCTATTTTTCTTCTATTACAATCCAGCTTTTCTTACCGGCTGGTATCTCCCGTATTGGTACCTGTAGTATCCGTTGTTCCTGTGGCATCTGTTGTTCCCGTGGTATCTTCCGTACCTGTAGCATCCGATGGAGTTGCAGGAATAACAGTTCCTGTTCCAAAAATATTATCTGTTCCTATGGATACCCCATCAATGGTTAATGGTTCATATGGTTTATCACTTCCGTAGAGATAATACATATTTACTGTCATGCTTCCGGTCAGTTTTCCTGTTTCATCACTGGTGCTGAAACTTGCAGTATCCACAGACATCTTGAAATTATTGTTCTTTAATCCACGCAGGCAGTTCTTAAGCTGTGTATAATCACTTTCACAATCAAGATTTACCACAGTACGGTATAACAATTTACCATCATCTGTCGGGTTGCTTCCGTCTTCATTCATTTCATAAACCATTTCGTCTGTCTGAAGTCCCACACCGGTAACATGAATTCCATAATCATTCTCAAGACTTCTGGCAAACATAATCTTATCCTCAGAACGAATCTCTGATGGAATTGCATCCATTACATCCTGCATTTCCTGTGTCATGGAATCTGTGTACGCCTTATAAGTATCTTCGTTCTGCTTCATGGTCTGCATAACCTTTACTTCTCCACGTACCTCGTCTACCCGGCTCTTTAAATCTTCATTTACCTTCTGGACATTCAGATAGCCAAACTGATAGATTAAGAAAAATAATACCATGCCGCCTAATACAAATATCAGTTTTAATTCTCTGTCGTTTACTTTCTTATTTCCCTTATTCATTGTCTGCCTCCCCACTCTCGGTACTGCCTTCCATATCCGGATAAATGTACTGGTCACCATTTACATAGGTCTCTACATCTTCTTCCGGTGTGGTCTCGGTATCAACTGAATCATCTGCTGTTCCATTTACATAGGTACACATCACAGAGAATGTTACGGTAGTTTTGCCACTCTCATCTGTGGATTCTGTAATTCCACTGGTTGTTACACTGCGGAATGCATCAAAGGTTGCGAGATTCTGCAATATTTTTGCTGCTTCCTCTTTTGTGGACACTTCAATGTCCATGGAAATTCCCTCGCCATTGCTGGTAAGACTTGTTACTTTTACACCGGATGGGAATTTTTCTTCCATTTCTTCAATAGCATCTGCCAAAGCATCACTAACTGTCTCTGTCTTACCATTCATTTTTGTCACATCATCATACTGGCTCTTGGTGTCTACATATGAATTATAAATATCCTGTATATATTCCAGGTCATCTTTCTGCTTATTCAGAGTGCTCAGTTCGTGGGATAATGCAATTCTCTGTACTCCGGATAATGCCAGCAATATCACAGCACACGCCACACAAAGCAATCCAATCAGTTTTGCTGCAAGCATCTCACGCTTTTTCTTCTCTTCAATAATCTTTGCCGTCTGTGCTGAGCCAAACAGGAACTCCAATGGCTGTATTGCAGCTCCATAGCAGGCTTCATACATAGCATCAAATTTGCCTCCCGATGTCCGGAAACCATTTAAAACGTCTTTTTCCTGTAAATGTACCGGAAGGTTTAACTCCAATGACATCAGTCTGTCCAGTCCCTTGATATAAGCTCCGTTACCAATCAGAAAACATTCTTTTACTTCTGCCCCATTATTTCTGGACTGATAATAATCTAATACCCGTCGAATATTGCCAATCATCGGACGCAGTGCCTCTACTGCTTCTGCCCGCACAGCATTCATGGCATCTTCCGGCGCCGCCTGGTTGGTATTCAGGCAATCTGTCTGCTGCAATATATCCATAGCTGTCGGATACTGCTCCTTTGAGAAAAGGCCGGAATCCATTACAATACTTTCTGCTTCTCCAAAACCATAAAATACTGTTCTTTGCAATACAACCATTCCCTGATTGATAATGGTAATCATGGTTGCATTATCATCTAATTTCACAGAACAGCAGACATTGTTTCCTGCTGCTTTATGCATCATCTGGAAAATACTGTTTCCTACATAGTCAAGTGCTGTAAGTTCCAAAGAGCAGGAGGCTGCCAGTTCTTCATAAGACTGCACCAGATCTCCCGGCACTGCAAATACATATAATTTTCTCTTCTTTACATTTTCCTGCTGTACCACACCTTCATTACGATATACCAGCTGGTACTGGGATAAATCAACCGGGAAGAAATCTGCAGAATTTGTGTTCAGGAAATCCTTAATACGGTTTTCTTTTATCATTGGAATCAGCACTTCACGGCTTGCTATCTTACCGGAATTAACTACAAATAAAGTTTTCCGTGTCTTAATCTTATGTACATCCAGAAACTTATGTAAAATCGTACGGAATTCTTCACTCTTACGCACACCAGCTTCTCCGACTACACCTACTGGAGTCTGAAAGCTAAAGCTATGATATACTTTCGGATTCTTGATACGATAATCGGTCTCTAATACATGGGTTACATCAACACCTATTTCTATACTTAATATCTTCATCTTTCACTCACCTTTCGTGGTTATAACTGGAAAGCATACCTATGCTTCATACACTTTCCACTTACAATCACTCTTTTCTACATAAAAAGTCCCAAATACCAGTCTATCATTGCATTTCCCCACAGGGCAGCAATAAATATCCCGACCGATAAGTAAGGACCCAACGCCAGCATTCTGCCAGCACCATATACTTTCATCCGGATTAAATGCACCATAGAACCTATAATACATCCAATCACAAATGCAAGAATAATCAACTTCCATCCGAGAAGCAGCCCGGCAGCCGCCATCAGCTTGATATCTCCACCACCGATTGCTGCTCCTCTGGTAAGAAGTGATAATAACAGCAAGAACAAGCTCACTGCAAAGAAACCTATGATTAAAGTTCCTCTGTCCCCTTTTCCAATAATGCACCGGATAACCCCCAGCACAAACAGGAATACATTGATTCCAAAGGGTATTTCATATGTGCGAAAATCTATGACACTAAGCACGATTAACGCAGAAGTCATAAGGCAGTATAAAATACTGTCCCAGCTAAAATCTGTTGCATAAAATACAACCACATAAAGGATTCCATTGAGTGCTTCGACGATAGGGTACTGTTTTGACAGCTTCGAACCACAGTAACGGCATTTTCCCTTTAATGTAAGATAACTGAACAGTGGCACTAAATCATACCATTTCAACCGATGCCCGCAGCTCATACAGTGGGAACTTTCCCGGACGATGTCTTCTTTCTGCGGTATCCGGTAGATACAGACATTTAAGAAGCTTCCGATGACAATTCCATATAAAAAGATAAATAATGTAATGAGTGCAAGCATTGGTGTCATGGTATGTAGTGTCCTTTCAAAAAAACTCTATTTATTATTTAGATGCTTTTCCGCCCCAATCAGTTGCTTTTGCGCCTTCAATAGCCGGTGATAACTTTGTGTCTGTTCCAGGTTCATATGTCTGACCATTTCTTCCGCCTGTTCCACCATCAGCTGGTTTTGCTGTAACATATACTGCTACAGCTCCTTTATTATCACAACTATAATAAAATCCATAATCTGTATTAACCTTGCATGTTGGTGCAGCTGAGCCCATTTCTAAGGCTGTTGCAACAGCGCCATCCACATAATACATTTTTCCATCAAACTTCAAGTTTGCTTTTGATTCATCCCCCTGTGAATCCGCATAAACTGCTGCTACTGCATTGTAGATGTTCTCTGCCTGCTGGATATCTCCGGATACTTTGGAGCTGCTGATGTACTTAACAAACTGAGGAATTAAGATTCCTGCTAAGATTGCCATAATGGCAATAACGATGATTAACTCAACTAATGAAAAGCCTTTGTTGTTTTTTCTGTTTCTAATCTTGTTCATAATGCTATTCTCCTTCTTGTATAAATATAAATATTTTATCTTAAAATTCCGCCCCTATTGCGGAACCTTAATTCGTTTTACATGTTGCCGATCTGATTGTACATAGAAAGCATCGGCGCATAAATTGCTGCAATCAGAATTACTACGATGATTGCCATAACCACGATAATCATTGGCTCCATTGCTGCCATAACCGTCTGGGTGGTCATCTCAACCTCTTCATCATAATAATCTGCAAGCTTATCTAACATGCCCTCAATATCACCGGTTTCCTCACCGATAGAAAGCATGTGGATTACCATCGGTGGAAACAGTCCGCCCTTCCGCAGCGGTTCTGATAATGGAACACCCTTTGCCACTTCTTCTCTTGCTGACTGTAATTGCAGCTGGAAGTGACGGTTCTTCATCAGCTTGGTAACTGCATCAATCCCATGAATCAGCGGGATTCCTGCATACATTAAAGTACTTAATGTACGTGCGAACTGTGAAGAATAAGTCTTTATGTTTAACTTACCAAATAACGGAAGTTTCATTGCTATTTTGCCAAAGAACAGCTTTCCATTCTCTGTCTTACGCCATTCCCGGATGCCAAGCACAATCAACAGAATTCCGCCTACGAAAAGATACCAGAACTTTGTAATCACATGGCTCATACTCATCATGGCTCTGGTGATGCCCGGCAGCTTCATGCCAGCCTGTTCAAAGGTGGCTGCATATCCCGGTATTACTTTTACTACCATCAGAATAACGATTAATACTGCCACAATCAGAAGTACCACCGGATAAGCCAGTGATTTTTTCATCAGGCCGGACAGTTTTGCTGTCTTGTCAAACTGCACTGCCATACGACTGAAAGAAAGTTCAATATTACCGGACGTTTCTCCTGCCGCTACCATATTCACTAACATTTCCGGGAAAATCTCTCCCTGATGTCCCATGGCTTCGGATAGTGTCTGTCCTTTCTCCACTTCGGTACGTACTTCATGAAGTGCAGCGGAAAGTCTCTTATTTTCTGTCTGTTCCTCTAACATTCCAAGAGCATCAATTACGGTAACTCCGGCTTCTATCATGCTGACAAACTGCCGGCAGAACACGCTTAAATCCCTTGGTTTTACTTTTCGTCCAAAACTTAATTTAATATCCTTTTCTAACATTCCGACTTCTTTTATGGATATTAAGGTAAGTCCGTTTTTCTTAAGCTGGGCTGCTGCCTTGTCCTGATTTTCTGCATCAATGGTTGCCTTCTTCTCTTTTCCCATGGCATCCACTGCTATATATGAATAACTGGGCACTTTCTCATCTCCCTTATAGTTTATTTATCGGCTGAACCTGAAAGATTTTTAATCTTTCTACTATCATTTTATGGCATCCACAAAATCTGCCACTAACAGTTCCATACGGATGCTTTACAGTTTAGAACAATGTCACTTTCTGCTGCATAACCGCCGGTTCCTGTGCAAAACTTACGGCATCTTCTGCCGATATTTTGCTCTGCATATAAAGGTCATAGATGGCATCATCCATTGCCTGCATGCCAAGCTTCTTGCTGGTCTGTATCATAGACTGTATCTGGAAGCTCTTTCCTTCACGAATCAGATTACGGATAGCCGGAGTAGCAAGCATGACTTCGTAAGCTGCCACACGTCCGCCGCCTTCCTTCGGAAGAAGCTGCTGGGCAATGATTCCTTCGATAACGCCGGACAGCTGCACCCTGGTCTGTTGCTGCTGGTGCGGTGGAAATACATCAATGACACGGTCAATGGTTGCTGCTGCACTGTTGGTATGCAGGGTTGAAAATACCAGATGTCCGGTCTCTGCCGCCGTAATTGCAATACTAATCGTTTCTAAGTCTCGCATCTCTCCCACCAGAATTACATCAGGGTCTTCACGCAATGCAGCACGAAGTGCCGAAGCATAACTCTTACTGTCGTAACCGATTTCCCTCTGCAGTACAATCGACTTACTGTGGGGATGTAAATACTCAATCGGGTCTTCCAGCGTAATAATTGTCTTGGCATATGTTTCAGAAATAATATGAATCAGCGATGCCAAAGTGGTAGATTTACCACTTCCGGTCGGTCCTGTTACCAATACCAATCCACGTTTACGGTTTGTCAAATCAATCACCGATGGTGGAATACCAAGTTTTTTTGCTTCCGGTATTTCAAAAGAAAGGATACGTAGTGCTACCGCATAAGTACCTC
>JBNMJI010000033.1:0-11788 GCA_050873725.1 Roseburia sp. | reverse complement strand
CGGTTAGTATACCGGGCAGTCTTTTCCCGGTCCCTTACAGTTATTCGGACATTCCTTATGCTGGCGCAGGCAGGTTGCAGAATAACGCTTTCCTTAGAAAAGCTGCTGCTGCTGACGAACCATGCCAAGGTAAAAGTTATTTAAAATGCAGACAATCACCGGTGCGTCCTGGCATACTGCGGTTGCCATCTCCTGCATATTCATCTGGAATCCACCGTCTCCGGTGATACAGATAACTTCTTTTTCCGGACAGCCGATTTTCGCTCCGACTGCTGCCGGGAATCCAAAGCCCATGGTTCCAAGTCCACCGGATGTAATAAAGGTTCCGCCACGTTCCATTTCAAGATACTGGGTTGCCCACATCTGATGCTGTCCAACGTCCGTTGCAATAATGGCTCCCTTGAAATGCTCATTGATACCTTCCATAATCATCTGCGGGGAAAGTCCCTTACCTCTTCGCATTTCCAGTGGATTCTCTTTGTTCCATTCCTCAATGCGGGCAATCCAGGATGTTGTTTTCTTCGGTTCTGCCCACTCTAACAAATTCTCCAAGGCGGTTCTTGCATCTGCTACTACCGGTACATCCACCACAACATTTCTGGAAATGGATGCTGTATCCACATCTACATGAACAATTTTTGCCTTTGGTGCAAATTCATTCAAATCACCGGTAATACGGTCATTGAATCTTGTTCCAATGGAAAATAGTACATCACACTCAGAAACTGCCATATTCGCTGCATATCTTCCATGCATACCGCAGTTTCCCATATAATAAGGATTGGATGTGCCGATTGCTCCTTTTCCCATAATAGTGGTAACAACCGGTACCTGCATCTTTGTAACAAATTCATCAAAGATATCATTGGCACGGGCAATATTGATTCCGCCTCCGGCAAGAATCAACGGTTTCTTGGCCCCCTTCAAAAGCTTATATGCCTTTTTCAACTGTCCGATATGTACGCCCTCATTTGGCTTATATCCACGAATCTGGACATTTTTCGGATAATCGGACGGTCCACTCTCTAACTGGATATCCTTTGGAATATCCACAAGAACCGGTCCCGGTTTTCCAGTGGTTGCAATGTGAAATGCCATGCGCAATATTTTTCCCAAATCTTTTCTGTCACGAACGGTTACGCCATATTTCGTTACAGAACGGGTCATTCCTACAATATCAACCTCCTGAAAGGCATCATTTCCAATCAGCGGAAGCGGCACCTGACCGGTAATACAAACAAGCGGAATGCTGTCAAAATGCGCATCTGCAAGTCCTGTAATAATATTGGTGGCACCCGGACCACTGGTTACCAAGCATACGCCCGGTTTTCCGGTAGCTCTTGCATATCCTTCTGCCTCATGAATCAGTCCCTGCTCATGTCTTGGAAGCACCAGGTGAATATCATCCTGTTTATATAATTCGTCAAAAAGGTCGGTGACCATTCCGCCCGGATAACCGAATATGGTATCCACGCCTTCTTCCATCATCGCCTTTACAAATAATTTTCTTCCTGTAATATCCATCTAACGTCCTCCTCTATATCAATCCCATGGTCTTAAGGATATAAATCCAGCCGGTCAGGGTAAATGCTCCCAAAAGCGTTGTTGTCACGATAATACTTGCTGTCAGCACACCATCATTTTTCATACTTTTTGCCATAATATAGCAGCTTGGTGTAGTCGGTGATGCAAGCATAATCAGGATTGCAATCATTTTCTCTCCGGTAAATCCCAGCGCTGCTGCCACCGGCAGTAATAAAAGCGGCTGTATTACAAGCTTAATTGCAGATGCTGCAAGGGTTGGTTTAATTTTTGCCAGAGCTTTTCTTCCTTCAAAGCCTGCACCCAGTACAATCAATGCCAGCGGTGTTGCCATCTTTGCCACATTATCAATGGTTTTGTCTACGATAGTTGGAAAATCAAGGGACAGTAACGCTGCCACCATTCCAAAGGCAATTCCAAGGATAATCGGATTCTTTAATATGTTAAGAAATGCTTTCTTGATTCTGCCACCATGTGCCGCTTCTTCCTCCGTACCATCTTCGTTGGCTTCAAAAGTCAGTACAATAACGGAAAAAATATTGTAAAGCGGCACTGCTCCGATAATCATCAGCGGTCCCATGGCGGAACTGCCATAGATATTTTCAATAAAGGCAAGTCCCATGACTGCTGCACTGCTCCGGAAGGAGCTCTGCACAAATGCACCACGGATAGATTTATCCTTTACAAAGAGCTTTGTGGCTCCCCAGATTACCCAGAAACAGGCTGTACTTGCCAGTGCACAGAAAAGCACATATTTTAAATCAAAGATTTCACGGATATTTACCGTAGAAATATCCCGAAACAGCATAAATGGCAAGGTCACCCTAAAATTAAACTTATTTGCCACTGTCACAAAATCATCATTGAGCATACCAATCTGCTTTAGGACATAACCGATTACCATTACAAGAAAGATTGGCATGGTGGTATTTAAACTGAAAATCAGATTATTCATTTCTTACACGTTTCTTTCTGTTTATCTTATTCTTTCATATTTTAAGAAGTAATACTCCAGATCAAAATAGGTCTGCTCATCACTGTCTTCTGTAATCTGCCATTCTTCCTTCTCATCCAGATTCGGGAAATAGGCATCTGCATCATACGCATAGTCAATCTTGGTAATATGTGCCACATCGCACTCATCCAAAAGCTGACGATAAATGCTCTCGCCGCCAATGACATAGACATCTTCGCTGTTATACTGCTCCAACTCTTTATGCAATTCATCTAAATCATGCACGATAACGGCATCCTTCACTTTATAATTCTTATCACTGGTCAGTACAATATTGACACGGTTCTTAAGGGGCTGTCCATTCGGAAAGCTCTCTAATGTCTTACGTCCCATGACTACCACTTTCCCGGTTGTGGTCTGACGGAAAAATTTCATATCATCCGGAATACTTACCAGTAATTTATTTTTATAGCCAATTGCCCAATTAGCATCTACTGCTGCGATTAAATTCATTTCTTTCACCTGCTCCTTTTATATTGCGATTGGAATATCCTGAATCTGCGGTCCTGTCACATAATTATCAAGACGTACATCATTTCTGGTAAATTCATAGAAATCTTTTACATCCGGATTCAACCAGAATGTCGGTGCGTCATACGTCGGTCTTTGAATCAGTTCCTTTATAATAGGAATATGCCGGTCATAAATATGTGCATCTGCAATCACATGCACCAACTCTCCCACACGCATATCGCATACCTGTGCCAGCATATGCATCAATACTGCATACTGACAGACATTCCAGTTATTGGCAGCCAAGATATCCTGGGAACGCTGATTTAAAATTGCATTCAAAGTCAGCTTATCGTCCCCCTTCTTCTGGGTTACATTAAAGGTCATGCTGTATGCACATGGATAAAGATGCATCTCACTCAAATCCTGATGTACATATATGTTGGTCATGATTCTTCTGCTGAAAGGATTGTTCTTAAGGTCATAGATGACACGGTCTACCTGATCAAACATTCCTTCCTTATATTTATGCTTTACTCCCATCTGGTAGCCATAAGCTTTTCCTATGGAGCCTGTCTCATCTGCCCATTCATCCCAGACATGGCTGTGCAGGTCATTGACGTTATTGGACTTCAACTGCCAGATCCATAACATCTCATCGGTACAGCTCTTGATTGCTGTCTTTCGTAATGTAATTGCCGGAAATTCTTTGGATAAATCATATCTGTTTACCACACCGAATTTCTTAATTGTATAAGCACTGGTTCCATCCTCCCAATGCGGGCGAACCTTTTCTCCTTCTGTACTTACTCCGTTGTCCAATATATCCTGACACATATCGATAAAAATTTTATCTGCCAGACTCATGCTGCGGCACCTCCTGCGCTAGTTTTTCACTGTTTACAGTATATTCTAAATTAATATTGTATCGGATAATCCCACCAAGCGCAAGAGTAGAAAATTTAACATTGCAAATTTATGATTGCAGCCTGTGCATTTTTCTTTTTCACTGCAGGTTATCTTATCATTTTTATTAATTTTAGTTTTAATTTTCTCTACTCATTATTGTATTTTTCACTGTTGTTCCATTACATTTTTAGTTAAAGAAAAAGTACCCGTAAATTTTTTCTGTTTTTTACGGATACTTTTCTTATCTTTTTATTTTTCTATTTCATTAAATCTTTTTTTAACTTTATACTTCGTCTATAGCTTTTCCAATGTCGTGGCGCATGTACTTATTGTCGAAGTCTACCCACTCAGTTGCTTTATAAGCATTGGCTCTTGCTTCTTTTAAGGTAGCTCCCTTAGCTGTGATGCCAAGTACACGGCCTCCGTTGGTTACAATCTTGCCTTCGTCATTTAACTTGGTTCCTGCATGGAAACAGTAGTAACCTTCTTTGCCATCAAAGTTTTCAAGTCCTTTGATTTCAAATCCTTTCTCATATGCTACCGGATATCCGTCAGATGCAAGAACAACACATACGGCTGCATTATCTTCAAACTGTAAATCAATGGTATCTAATTTACCATCTACGCAGGCTTCCATTACATCAATAATGTCATTTTTCATTCTCGGAAGAACTACCTGAGCCTCCGGATCACCAAAACGGGCATTGTACTCTAATACCTTTGGTCCGTCTTCTGTCAGCATCAGTCCGAAGAAAATAACACCTACAAATGGTCTTCCTTCTGCTGCCATGGCATCCACAGTTGCCTGATAGATATATTTCTTGCAGAAATCATCTACTTCTTTGGTGTAGAAAGGACTTGGGGAGAAGTTACCCATTCCACCGGTATTTAAGCCCTGGTCTCCATCTTTGGCACGCTTGTGATCCTGTGCAGAAGACATAATCTTAATGGTCTTGCCATCTACGAAAGAAAGTACGGACACTTCACGGCCTGTCATGAACTCTTCTACTACCATATGATTGCCGGCAGAACCGAATTTCTTATCTTCCATAATTTCTTTTACTCCGGCTTTGGCTTCCTCTAAGGTATTGCAAATCAGAACGCCTTTACCAAGTGCCAGTCCGTCTGCTTTTAACACGATTGGCATTTTTGCAGTTTCCAGATACTCCAATGCCTTTTTCGGGTCATCAAAGGTCTCATATCCTGCAGTCGGAATGTTATATTTCTTCATCAAATCCTTAGAAAATGCTTTGGAGCCCTCTAAGATTGCAGCATTCTTTCTCGGTCCGAATACTTTTAATCCTTCTGCTTCAAATACATCTACAATTCCACCAACCAATGGGTCATCCATTCCCACGATGGTAAAATCAATCTCTTTTTCCTTTGCGAAAGCTACCAGCTTGTCAAATTCCATAGCTCCAATATTGACACATTCTGCCAGCTGTCCGATTCCGGCATTGCCCGGTGCACAGTAAATCTTATCTACACGGCTGCTCTTTGCTACACTTGTCACAATTGCATGCTCTCTTCCGCCGCTTCCAACTACTAATACTTTCATGCTGCTCCTCCTAATCCGGTTATTTTTCTTATATTTCTAATGAATCTTTACTTATTTTCAGTTACTTCTAATTGTCTGCTTCTGGAAGAATTTTCACCCTTCCGTCTTCGACTTTTACTCTTCCATTGGCAATTAAATCGATTGCCTGTGGCATGATTTTCCACTCTGCCTGCTCCATCACGCGGCGCTGCAGAATTTCCGGTGTATCATCCTCTTCTACTGCAACTGCTTTCTGTAAAATGATTGGACCGGTATCTGTTCCTTCATCCACAAAATGTACGGTTGCTCCTGTTACTTTTACTCCACGGGAAAGAGCTCCTTCGTGGACTTTTAATCCATAGTAGCCTGTTCCACAGAAAGATGGAATCAGGGATGGATGAATATTGATAATCCGGTTGCGGTACTGCGCAATCATTTCCGGTGGAATTACTACCAAAAATCCTGCCAGTACAACCAAATCTACCTTATATTCATTCAATTTTTCCAGGAAATCAGCATTAAATGCTGCACGGTTCTCATAGGATTTCGGAGAAATGCAAAGTGCATTGATATTATGTTTTTTTGCACGCTCTAAGGCATAGGCATTTGGATTATTGCTGATTACTACTTCTATCCTGGCATTGGTAATGGTTCCATTATCTATGGCATCGATAATTGCCTGAAGGTTGGTTCCGCCACCGGATACTAATACTGCAACTTTTAGCATAATGTAACACCCTTTTCTCCGTTTTCAATCTTACCAACAACATATGGCTTGTCTCCGGCAGATTTGATTGCTTCCATAGTTTTATCTACATCTTCCGGTGCAACTGCCAGTACCATACCAAGTCCCATGTTGTAAGTATTGTACATCATTTTCTCTTCTACATTTCCTTCTTTTGCCATCAGGGTAAAGATTGGTGGAATCGGATAGCTGTTCTTTTCAATCACTGCATGTTTTCCTTCCGGAAGCATACGTGGAACATTTTCATAGAAACCACCACCTGTGATATGGCTGCAGGCTTTTACACGAACGCCGGCATCTTTAATGGCACGCAGTGCTTTTACATAAATTCTGGTTGGAGCAAGTAATGCTTCTCCTAAAGTTGTTCCAAGCTCTTCATGATAGGTATCAAGCGTTTCTTTATCCATGGTAAAAATTTTACGAACCAGTGAAAATCCATTGGAATGTACTCCGGTTGATGCCATACCAATCAGCACATCACCGTCTGCCAGGGTCTCACCGGTAATCATATCTTTCTTATCACATACACCTACTGCAAATCCAGCCAGGTCATATTCATCCTCTGCCATCAGTCCCGGATGCTCTGCGGTCTCTCCTCCGATTAATGCTGCATCAGACTGAAGACATCCTTCTGCTACACCTTTTACGATTGCTGCAATTTTCTCCGGATAGTTCTTACCACATGCAATATAATCTAAGAAGAATAATGGTTCTCCACCTGCACAGGCAATATCATTTACACACATTGCTACTGCATCAATACCGATGGTATCATGCTTGTCCATAATCATGGCGAGCTTTACTTTCGTGCCACAGCCATCTGTTCCGGATAACAGTACCGGTTCTTCCATTTCTTTAATCTTCTCTAATGAAAATGCTCCGGAAAATCCGCCCAGTCCTCCAAGAACCTCTGGACGCATGGTCTTCTTTACATGCTCCTTCATCAGTTCTACGGACTTATATCCTGCCTCAATATCCACGCCTGCGTTCTTGTAATCCATTGTTCTTCCTCCTGAAATTATTCTTTATCTTGCTTCTTATTTTGTGCTGATTTTATTACTTTCCTGCACATTACTCCTCTTGCAGTGCAAGTATGGAAATGCTTCGCACTGCTCAATGCTACTTACATTATAACGTCATTTGCTTATAAAGACCAATTATATATAGTAATACCACTAATTAGTTTTACTAATTAATGGTATCTGGTTGCTTATTTCTACTTATAATTTACTTTTATTTCAATCGGGTTGTCCCATCTAATATGGCATGGGTCAATGTATCTCCCTGATAAGATAATTTCAGTGAAAAGAAGCTCTCCCGCTCTTCTAACAGCCGGAAAAATATCTTATCACCTTCCCAGATGGGCAGATTATATACGTCTTCCTTGGGCACCCATTCCAGTGTTCCTTCGTTGCACTCGCTCATCGTACCGTGGAATTCATCTGCCGTATAAAGAAACATATACTCTGTCGGCCACGCATCGGAATCAAAGGTTACCACGCCACGCAGCCGATAAGTATCCAAAGTAAGCCCTGTTTCTTCTTTTACTTCCCGAAGCAGGCATTCTTCCGGAGATTCTCCGGCTTCAAAATGTCCGCCGACGCCAACCCATTTATCTTTATTTACATCATGGCTTTTCTTTACCCGGTGCATCATCAGATAACAGTTTTCCTTTTCTATATAGCAAAGAGTTGTATTTTCTGAACGTCTTTCTTCCATTTTTCTTTTTCTCTTCCGCTTTCTCTCTTACTTTCTTCAATGACTCTATGGTTCTATGCCGCTATCCGAATCCTCCGGAAACATACTTTGAAATAAATAATCTCGGCAATTGCTGTAATCGACCAGGAAAATGCATACAAAAGATATAAGGATGCAATGGTTCCAAAATATGCAAAAATCGTATATACCCAGATTACACGGAATACGCAGGAGCCCATGATAACAATAATGGTCGGCACAATACTCTTTCCGATTCCACGGGATGCGGCAATGGTGCAGTCCATAAATGCGGAAAGTGCATAGGAAAATCCCATAATCTTAATTCGCTCCATTCCGGCTTCAATTACCTCCGGTTTGCTGGCAAAGAGAGACAGAAACTGTCTTCCGAAAACTACCAGCAGTCCACCAAAGATTGCGCCTGCCAGAAAAGAATACAATAAACTGATGCGGTAACTTTTTATCATGCGTTCCCTGTTCCCGGCTCCCATATTCTGTCCCATGAAGCTGGCGCATGCTGTATAAAACGCTATCATAATATTAAATATCAGTGTATCTGCATTGATTGCCGCCGAATTGCCGGACACCATAACTGCATCAAAGGAGTTAACACCGGTCTGCACAAAAAGATTTGCAATTGCAAAGATTGCATTCTGCATTCCACCCGGAACGCCAAGCATCAGCACGCTTTTCGCCGCCTCTTCATGAAAGCGCAGTCTGGAAAAGCAAAGCCTGCAGTCATCCTTTCTCCGGCACAGATGAGAAACTACCAAAATGGCTGACACATACTGTGCAATGACGCTGGCAATTGCCACTCCGCCTGCTGCCATATTGCACTGGATAACAAAGAAAAGATTTAATAAAACATTTAACACACCGGCAATACTCAGATAAATAAGCGGAAGCTTCGTCTCGCCAGTTGCACTTAAGACTCCATTTCCGAAATTATAAATTGCAAGTGCCGGAAGCCCCAGTGCATAGATCCGAAAATATAGTACCGCGCCATCCATAAACTCTGATTTCGTATGTAATATATTTAAAAACGGCTCCGCAAATACATTGCATATCAGGCACAAAATAAGACCTGCCACCAGACAAATCAATGCCGCCGTATGCACGGTTTCTTCCGTTCCCTTCGCATCGCCTACGCCCAGCTTATGCGCTACCCTTACATTGACACCGCCACCCATTCCAATCAGGAATCCGGTAAATAAGGACACCAACAGTGTGGTTGAGCCCACCGATCCAAGGGGGATATATCCCGCATATTTTCCTACAATTGCTACGTCACTTAAATTAAATAATACTTCTAATATCTGAGAGCACATCAACGGTATACTAAAGAGAAAGATGTTCTTCCATAAAGAGCCGGATGTCATCTCGATACTTTTTCTTTTGCTTTCTGCTTTACTGCTCATAACTTTAGTTCACTTTGTTTCGTTTGCTTCATTCACTTTTATTTCCCTGATTTGGGACACAGATAGTCTAGCACAAATTGAGGTGGGGGACAATAGCATCAGGCTCTCCAAATCTCATAGGATTGCAGTTTTGCTGCATCATAGGTCAGCTTCAAATTATCATGCAGCAGATTTTTGAACTGAGTATCTGTTTTTCCCGCTATGTATAGTTCTTCTGCAGCCCAACTGGCATTGACGTTATAGGTTTTACATTTTTCAAATTGCTTTAATAATTTTTCTGCTGCGCCACTGGTATTTTTAAATATTGCCTCATAAAATTCATATTGATATTCTACAAATTTCTCCGCATATTTCCAATCCGGCAGTTTATTATTCTTGCTTGAATTCAGCCTGCTTCCCATTGGTGTCAGGTTCCACAATTCATCATTTGCCACATAGGATTTTGGTACAAAATGGTCTAATGTAAAATCATCCACACTCAATCTATTTCCCGTATATATCTCCCGCAGTGGTAATTCTGCTATTTCTGATGCCATCTTCCAAAGCTTTCTTGCATTTTCCAGATGTCTTTCATTTTGTGGCTTTACAGAAAGCTTATAAATGATTCCCGGTACACCCGGATTTCTGTTCTGAAGATATGCCGCCTTTTTATAACGAATCCAGCCTAAAATAATTGCATGATTCTGCAAAATGAACCGCTTCCACTCTTCACTGATTCTGATTTTCTTTTCCAGTTCATTTTCCGCATCCACAATTCCGTAAAAAAATCCATGATGCATCTTGTTATAGCCATCCAGATATGCGATAAATCTTGCATAATCCTTTCGCTCCACATAATCTTTTCCCAGCTTGTCTAAAAACGGACTAATCAATCTATACGGAACATAATCTGTCAGATGAATTTTATCTTCCCGCAACTGTTCATTATATTTTCTGATAAGTCCCTTCAACTGTTCTTTGGACAGCATTTTGATTGAAAGTTCATCTTTTGCACAATTATGCAGTGTCCTGATTGCACGTTCCAGATAATTTGCCGCACTTCCATTTACCATTGGTCCCAGCCGCAAATGATAATATGTAACTATTCGCCACGCTTCCCATATCATTTCATCAATAATTTCATCAAACCGGATTTCGTCTTCTTTCTCCGGCAGCAAATTAATGATTGCTTCTAACCAGAAAAATTTATATCCCTGCGCATTGTGGCTCAACAGGTTTTCAAATTTCTTGATGTCTAATTCATTGGAATATAAGATTTCACTTAAACTGTTATAATCGTTCATGTACTGCTCCTCCCGCTAACTGTCAGGATAATATTTTCTTAAATATTATGCAAAATCACTCTATAAATGGTGTATACTCTAATATCTGATACTCATACTTTTTTATAATTTCAAAAGCCTGCTGCTCCGTTATCTTTTCATACTCATCACAGTATCCCACTTCTGAATAACACCACATATCATCTGGATTTTTTTCTATATCTGTATATACCGTTTCTATCAAATTTGCTGGTCGATTATCATCTTCTTTATAAATTTTAAAACAACTTCCATCATATTTATAATAATCATAACCGTTATTAAAAGCACCACCAGACCACTCATTTGCAATCGTTTGTCCGTCTTTACATAAAAAGTAACGATTTCTTTCCCAACCATCTAATACATGTATCATCTGTCCATCTTTCACGGTATAAATATCGTAAATAATGCCATCCCATATCTCGCCATTCGCTCCAAGTAACAATTCCTCTACGCCATCTTTATCTATATCCATTTTAAGATATCCCAATGTTTCATAGGTATTATTCATGTGAAATACATAAGAAAAATCATCTGATGCCGCTTCATCCGGAAACCCATTTTTTAAGCAATCTGTAAGATATGCTATCAACTCATCGTAGCAACTATAATCTACTTTATACTGTTCTATATACAATTCTTCTACGCATTCCGCTGCTTTTTCAGATAATATTTCTATCTTTTTAATTGCACTGCTATCTTCACTTATCGATTTTCCAGTCTGCCCATTCTGATTGTTACCGCATTCACAAAAAAAGCAGGCTATCATAGCTATTAAACTTATTTTTAAAATTCTATTCTTTTTCATATTTGCTCCCTGTCATACCTTTTTTTTGATAATCTTATTAAACAATACAGTTTTTCTAAATTCAAGAGTAATGTATATATTTTTTTGCGAAACCGCCCATGAAGAAAGTAATCTTATCATATTACATTCTTCATGGGCGGTTTTTATTTTGCTCACTACTGATTGGCAGAGTCGTAGTTCCCGGTTATTACTTGGTATGGTATAATTTTAATTTGTCCTGCATATCCTTCTGCATGGTCGTAGTTCCCGGTTATTACTTGGTATGGTATAATAAAAAGATACTTATAGAGGCTGGGGCGTATAGTCGTAGTTCCCGGTTATTACTTGGTATGGTATAATAT
>JBNMJI010000032.1:0-11969 GCA_050873725.1 Roseburia sp. | reverse complement strand
GTGTGCTTCCATTATAAAATACAATAAAATGGGGATTTGGAATTTTCTGTAAGGCAGAAGAATACAGAGATTTCTTGTCCACAAGCTTCTGGTATTCAGCTGCAATGTAAAATAAATCCCGAAGAGGAATGTTTGGATTTATTGTGGACTGATGTTCATATAGATAGAGATTCATGTCCAGAATAAAAGCCAGATCGTTCTTCATTCCCATATAAATGGCATTTTCCAGGGTTACAATTTCAAGTGCGCCGAAATCCGTGTAATGACTGTTATTAATTGCATTATAAAGGGATAATAGTGCTTCCTTATCCGAAAATAACATGCGGAAAACAGTGTCCTTAAATTTGCGGTTTGCTACTGGTGTTTGTGTCGTTGCTTCATTTACTTCATGTGCTTTTCCTGTCATAGGCAAGTCCTCCTTTGTGTGTGGCAGGAGGATAAGCAGTGATAGAAAAATGCTATCCAGTGGCAAAAGATTATCTGCTATCGAATAACGGCAGTTATTCCAATCCTGTATCGCTCCTGCTTTTTTAGTTAAATGGTGAATCAAAAGCATAGATAGATACAGAAATGCGGGGTTCTAAGTAGAACCGGATTTGAACTATAGAAAGTGCCATATAGATTGTATAATATATGCTTTTTCACATTTTAACATAGGAGGAGAGCAGGAGCAAGACAAAAAAATTATTCCGCTTCCATTTCCGCCTTGATTTCATCTTCGGTTGCTGCCATTGCCTGTAAAGTCATGGTAAGCAGTTTCTCTAAGTCCCAGCCAAGCTGAGTGGCACCACGCTCGATGACTTCACGGGAACATCCGGCAGCAAAGCCTTTGCTCTTATATTTCTTCTTTAAGGATTTTAATTCCATATCTTTCGTGCTCTTAGACGGACGCATCAGTGCGGCAGCCCAGATAAGACCGGTTAATTCGTCAGCGGCAAATAAAACCTTTTCCATTTCATGAACCGGTTCTACGTCAATGGTTGTGCCACATTCTACGGTAATGCCATAGCCGTGGGAGCAGACCGCATGAATAATATCATCCGAAACGCCGCCTTCCTTTAATAATTCCGGAGCTTTAAGACAATGCTCGGCAGGATATAATTCGAAATCAATATCATGAAGCAGTCCCACGATACCCCAGTATTCGGCATCCTCGCCGTAGCCTAATTCGTTGGCATACCATTTCATAACAGCTTCAACCGTAAGCGCATGCTGGATATGAAAAGGGTCTTTGTTGTATTTTTTCAGTAATGCAAAAGCATCATTTCTTGCAATGTGTTCCATTTTTTTGTCCTTCTTTCTTTTGTCAGTTCAGTAAAATACTTTAGTAAAAATATACACCGGATAAAATAAATGTGCAAATCAAATTTGTATGGAAAAAGGGCATTTTTTTGCATATAATAAGAGACATAAAATGAAGGGAAAGTGCAGATGAGGAAAGATGGAAAAAGGATTCTACGAAGCACACAAGATGAAAGAATACCATGCCTTTAAAATTGTGCCGCATACATTATTTGATGTGGCAGTTCATATTCCGGAGGCAAGACAATCTGCGTTGGGAAAAAGGTATTTTGGAAGATATCCGAAACACTGGCATCGCAGTCTGGAACTTTTTTATGTTTCGAAGACAGGCTGTACTGTCTGGTGTAATGGAAAGACCAGCGTATTAAGAGACGATGACCTTGTAATTATAAACAGTGGAGAACCCCATGAAGTTTATGGCTTTGGTGAAGGTGAAAAGGCGGGCTGCTCCCTTATCATTTCCTATGAATTGCTGAAAGAGGCATTTCCAGAATTTGACAACTGGTACTTTGTGGTGGGAGAAAAGAATGAGGCATATCATAAGCTGACAGGGAAAATGATGGAAATGCTAAGGCTCTATAAAAGTGAGGATCCATGGAAAGCATTGCAGTTAAGAAGCGTCATGTATGAAATTCTCTATATCTTAGTGAACGATTTTAAAGTGGATAAAGAGAGCATCATGGATGTGAAAACCCAGAAGTATGGAGAGCGGTATAAACAGATATTGGAATATATCAAGAAAAATTATACGGAAGAACTGACGTTAAAAGATACGGCAGAACATTTTGGACTGTCCCAGGAGCATTTTTCCCGTTCCTTTAAAAATTATGTGGGACAGACCTTTACCGGATATGTGAAAAATCTGCGGGTAGATAAGGCGAGGGAACTGCTGGTGCAGACAGATTTAAATATTATCGATATTGCGGCAAATGTAGGGGAGCCGGATGCGAAAGCCTTTATCCGGGATTTTAAAAGAGCATACTCTGTCACTCCACATCAATACCGGAAGATGGCAAAAGAATGATAAAAGAATAGAACTGCTTTTTTGTACAAAAAGTGGTTCTATTTTTTGTATATTACTTACAAAAATAAAAGGAAGCCCCTTTTCAAACGCTAAAAATTGGAAAAAAATATGCTAATTTATGGAATGATGAAAAGGCAAATATCAAATATGATGAATTTGTCAAAAAAAGAAAGCGAGGGCTTTATTATGGCGAATAAATATGACGGCTTAGCCAGAATAATTGTTCAAAATGTGGGGGGCAAAGGCAACATTAAATCATTGACACATTGTTTTACAAGACTTCGTTTTGTCTTGAAAGATGAGAGCAAGGCAAATGAAGAAATGTTAAAGAAAACAGATGGAATTGTAAACATCGTAAAGAGCGGTGGACAGTTCCAGGTAGTAATCGGAACACATGTGCCGGATGTTTATGAAGCAGTGATGGATGTAGCACATTTAAATGCACAGGTATCCGAGGATGGAGACCAGAAGACAAGTATCTTAGATGTATTCTCTGGAATCTTTCTTCCGGCAATCGGTTTACTGTGTGCCTGTGGTATCGTAAAAGGTTTACTGGTACTGTTTACCACATTAGGCGTATTGTCAACAGACAGCGGAACTTATCAGATTCTGTATGCAATCGGTGACTGTATTTTCTATTTCTTCCCGGTAATTCTTGGTTATACCGCAGCAAAGAAATTCAAATGCAGTGAAATTACAGGTATTGCACTTGGAACCATTTTAATTTATCCAAATATTATTTCCCTGATGAGCGGAGATCCAATTACAACCATTCTTCCGGGAACCATTTTTGAATCAGCAGTATATACGAAATTCCTTGGAATTCCGGTATTATTAAGCAACTATTCCTCTACCGTTATTCCGATTATTTTATCTGTATGGTTTGCTTCTAAAGTAGAAAAATTTGCAAAGAAGATTTCACCGGCAGTTGTAAAATCCTTCCTTGTACCATTGATTACATTACTGATAACAGCACCGTTAACCTTCCTTGTAATCGGACCACTGGCAACCTGGATTTCTAATATCCTTGCATGGCTTACCAATGCAATTTTCAATATCAGCCCGGCATTATTTGGTCTGTTTATTGGTGGCTTCTGGCAGGTATTTGTTATCTTTGGTGTGCACAACGGATTATTCCCAATCGTATTAAATAACCTTGCAACATTAGGTTATGATTACATCTTTGCAGCAACATGTGCAGGATGCTTTACACAGATTGCAGTTCTTGCAGCAATTATTATTAAAACAAAAGACAAAAATCTTCGTACAACCTCTATTTCCGCACTGTTTTCCGGAATTTTCGGTATTACAGAGCCGGCAATTTATGGTGTGACATTACCATTAAAGAAACCATTTATCATCAGCTGTATCGCATCCGGAATCGCCGGAGCAGTAGCAGTTGTAGGCGGAACCCGTTACTTTAACATGGGTGGACAGGGAATCTTCTGCTTCACCTGTTACATTGATCCAAGCGGAAAGAGTGCAAGTCTGGTATGGAGTATTATCGCAGTTGTCGGAGCAATGATTTTATCCTTCATCGCAACCATGCTTGTATACAAAGACAAGAAAGAAGACAACGAAGCAAGGAAAATTGAAGTAAAAGCAGCAGAGGGCGAAAAAATCGTAACAAGCCCTGTTACAGGAAAAGTAATTCCACTCAGCGAAGTAAAAGATGAAGCATTTGCATCTGAAACACTTGGTAAAGGTGTAGCAATTGTTCCGGAAGAAGGATGTGTCGTAGCACCATTTGATGGAACTGTAACTATGGTATTTGATACCGGACATGCAGTAGGACTTACTTCAGAGGATGGTGTGGAAATGTTAATCCACATTGGACTGGATACCGTGAAACTGAACGGACAATATTTTGAAAAATTAGTAACCAATAACGAAAAGGTAACAGCAGGTCAGCCATTAATCAAATTTGATTTGGCTGCAATCAAGGAAGCCGGATATGATGTAACAACACCGGTTATCGTTACCAATATGGATGCATTTAAAGACATGAAAAAGGCAGCAGAGGGCGTGGTAAAAGCGCAGGAGAATTTGCTGGTAATTGAGTAAGAACATGCGATAAATGTATCGAAAAAGGAGAACAGTCAATATGATAAGAATGAAAGAAAAACCATTCTATTTAAGTGAAGAAGATATTCAGTGGGTAGAGTCCACAAGAGATGCTATGACACTGGAAGAGAAAGCAGGACAGCTTTTCTGCCTTCATGGAAATACGAATGACCAGAAGGAACTGAAAGAAATTCTTACAACTTATCATCCGGGGGCGGTCATGTACCGCCCTTCTGCAAAAAAGGTGATTTATGATACCCACAAATTCCTGCAGGAGAACAGTAAAATTCCACTTCTTTTGGCAGCAAATTTAGAGTCCGGCGGAGACGGAATTGGAAATGAAGGAACCTTCTTTGGCAGAGAGATTCAGGTAGCAGCAACCGGAGATGTAAAGGAAGCTTATAATCTGGGTGATATTTCCGGTGCAGAAGGAGCAGCAGTTGGCGTGAACTGGTCATTTGCTCCGGTGGTTGACATTGATATGAATTTCGAAAATCCGATTACCAATGTCAGAACTTTTGGAAATGATAAGAATCGTGTAAAAGCAATGGCAGTGCAGTATATTGAAGCATGCCAGAGTCATGGTATGGCAGCCGCTGCAAAACATTTCCCGGGAGATGGAGTAGACAGCAGAGACCAGCATCTGCTTACCACCATCAATGCACTCAGCACAAAAGAGTGGGATGCAACTTATGGTGAAGTTTACCATGCAGTCATTGAAAATGGCGTAAAGACCATTATGGCAGGACATATTGCACAGCCGGCTTATGAGAAAGAACTGAATCCGGAACTGACCGATAAGGAAATCATGCCGGCATCATTATCCAAAGAACTGCTGCAGGGCTTGTTAAGAGGAAAGCTTGGCTTCAACGGAATGATTACCACAGATGCCACCAACATGGTAGGCTTTGGCTGTGCCGGAAAACGTAAAGAGCTGCTTCCAAAATCCATCAATGCAGGCTGCGATATGCTTTTATTTACGAAGAATCTGAAAGAAGATTACGAGACTGTCTTAGAGGCAATTAAGAGCGGCATAATTTCAGAAGAACGTCTGAATGAAGCAGTTACTTATATTTTAGCAACAAAAGCATCTTTGAAGCTGCATGAGAAACAGAAGGCTCATACCCTGATTCCGGATGAGTCAGCTCTTGATATTTTACGTTGTAAGAAGCACATTGACATGGCATATCAGGTATCCGATAAAGCAATTACACTGGTAAAGGACGAGCAGAATCTTCTGCCACTTTCTACGGATAAATATAAGAAAGTATTGACCATTGTATTAGGCGATGCCATCAGTGCCAGTGGAAAACCAGCAGTGGGAGATTTATTTATCGAAAAAATGCGGGAAGCAGGCTATGATGTAGAACGATTTGAGGAAAAAGAGCAGGGCGAATTACTGATGTCCGGTTCTACCGATGAATTAAGAGCGAAGTATGACCTTGTAATCTATTTCGCAAATATCAAGACAGCCAGCAACCAGACTACCGTAAGAATTAACTGGAGACCGCCAATCGGCTATGATGCACCATGGTTTGTCCATGAGATTCCGACTATGTTTATCTCCATTGCAAATCCATATCATATGCAGGATGTGCCGATGATAGAGACCTTTATCAATGCATATACAGCCAATGAATTTAATGTTGAAATGCTGGTAAAGAAATTAAACGGCGAGTCATCCTTTAAGGGAAAGAACCCGGTAGACCCGTTCTGCTATCAGAGACAGACAAGAACCATATAGAAGCACAAGGATAAGGGGAAAAAGATGAAAGCATTAATCTTTGATTTAGATGGCGTAATTGTTTTTACTGACCGGTTTCATTATCTGGCATGGAAAGAAATGGCAGACAGCATGGGAATCTATTTTGATGAAAACATTAACAACCGTCTGCGCGGTGTAAGCAGACGGGAAAGCCTTGAAATTATACTGGAACGATATGGAGGAAAGGCACTTTCCGAAGAAGAAAAAGAGCATTTGATGGAAATAAAGAATAACCGCTACCGGGAGCTTTTAGGAAGCATGAGTGAAAAGGATGTTTCAGATGAAGTAAGGGATACCCTGCGGGAACTTAAGGAAAGAGGTTACCGTCTTGCCATCGGTTCTTCCAGTAAAAATGCGAAATATATATTAGAAAAGACAGGAATTACACAAATGTTTGATGCGATTTCCGACGGAACCAATATTTCCCATTCCAAACCGGACCCGGAGGTATTCTTAAAGGCAGCAGAATTCTTGCAGGAAGATCCGAAAGTATGTTATGTTGTAGAGGATGCTTCCGCGGGAATCCAGGCAGCAAAAGCCGCAGGAATGACAGCGGTTGGCATTGGTGAAGCCGCAAAGGATGAAAGAACAGATTACAGTATTCATACATTTTCAGATTTATTAAAATTATCATAATATAAGCCTGGCTGATTTCAGCCGGGCTTAAAGTTGTAAAACATCCGCAAGAAGCTGACGGTGGCGGGTTCTATAGATTGCCAGGCATCCGAAAGAAGTTGCCAGTGGCAGCTTCTGTAGGCAAAAACAGGAGGGAGAATATGACAGGATTAAGAAAAGATTTTTTATGGGGCGGAGCAACTGCCGCCAATCAGTGCGAAGGAGCTTATAACGAAGGTGGCAGAGGACTTGCCAATGTAGATATCTGTCCGGCAGGAAAAGACCGTTTCCGGGTAATGTCAGGACACGGCGTAAAGCTTGCTCCGGACGCAGAGCACAGCTATCCGGGAATGGAAGCCATTGATTTTTATCATCATTATAAAGAAGATATTGCATTGTTTGGTGAGATGGGATTTAAGACTTTCCGTCTGTCTATTGCATGGAGCAGGATTTTTCCGAATGGGGATGAGGTAGAGCCAAACGAAGAAGGACTTAAATTTTATGAGGATGTCTTTCGGGAGTGTCATAAATATGGCATCGAGCCGCTGGTGACCATTACACATTTTGACTGCCCGATTCATCTCATAGAAGCCTATGGCGGCTGGAAGAACCGGAAATTAATTGATTTCTATAAAAATCTTGTTACCGTTCTCTTTACCCGTTATAAGGGCCTGGTAAAATACTGGATTACCTTTAATGAAATCAATATGATTTTACACCTTCCGTTTATGGGGGCGGGACTGACCTTTGAAGAAGGCGAAAACGAAACAGAAGCAAAATACCTTGCAGCCCATCATGAGCTGGTGGCATCCGCAGAGGCAACAAGGATTGGACATGAAATTGACCCGGAAAATCAGATTGGTTGTATGCTGGCAGCGGGACAGACCTATCCTTATTCCTGTAATCCAAAGGATGTATTTAAGGCACAGCAGGCAGACCGGGAAAACTATTTCTTTATTGATGTGCAGGCGCGGGGAGAATATCCGTCCTATGCGAAGAAATTTTTTGAGCGGGAAAAGATTACACTGGATATTACAGAAGAAGATAAAAAGGTCTTAAAGGAAAATACCGTAGATTTTATTTCCTTTTCCTATTATTCCTCCAGATGTGCCAGCGCAGACGAAAAAATCGATACAACCGATGGCAATGTATTTGCGTCTGTGAAGAACCCGTATCTTAAGGCAAGTGACTGGGGATGGCAGATTGACCCGCTGGGACTGCGGATTACTATGAATACACTATACGACCGTTATCAGAAGCCATTATTTATTGTAGAAAACGGACTTGGTGCAGTAGATGAGCCGGATGAAAATGGCTATGTGGAAGATGATTACCGGATTGCATATCTCAGTGAGCACATCAAGGCAATGATGGCTGCTGTGGAAGAGGACGGTGTAGATTTATTGGGCTATACCACCTGGGGCTGTATTGATCTGGTAAGTGCCTCCACCGGAGAAATGAAGAAACGATACGGTTTCATTTATGTAGATAAAGATAATGAAGGAAGAGGAACCTTGAAGAGAACGAAAAAGAAATCCTTCTACTGGTACAAGAAAGTAATCGAAAGCAATGGAGAGATTCTCAGATAAACGGATGTTATTATCTTTAAAAACATTGAACAATTACGAAAAAATAGGAAAAAAAGTAAAAAAACCCCCTTGTTCTATCGGAAAACCTGTTTTATAATAGAGGGAAAAATGAACAGGCAATACGGAGGAAGAAGTAGAAATGAGCAAGAAACTGATTATCGTAACATCACCGCCAGCTTGCGGAAAAACATATATTTCAAAAGAACTGGCAAAGAGATTAAATCATATTGTATATCTGGATAAGGATACTTTAATTACATTGTCCAAACAGATTTTTGTAGTGGCTGGACAGCCATATAATAGAAGCAGTGATTTCTTTGAGAAGAACATTCGTGATTATGAATATGAATGTGTCGTAAATCTGGCACTGGAAGCATTGGAATATGAGGATCTGGTTCTTATCAATGCACCATTTACAAGAGAAATCCGTGACATGGAATATATCAAAGGACTGAAAGCCCAGCTGGCAGAGAAAGATGCTACATTAGTAACAATCTGGGTACAGACAGATCCGGAAATCGTTCACGAGAGAATGATTACCAGAGCATCTGACCGTGATGACTGGAAGTTAGAGCACTGGGATGAATATATTGCATCCTGTAACTTCGAGATTCCGGAGAATCTGCATGATCCGAATGTAAAAGATGATTTACTGATTTTCAATAACAATAATGATGAAGAGTTTGAAAAGTCCATGAAAGAGATTACTGGAATCTTAAATGAGACAATCAATCAGGACTAATTACATAGTTTAAACGAAGAACCCCGGGCAAAATGCTTCTTATGGGAAGAGGAGCATGGAACCGGGGATTTTTTACTTTACAGGAAATTGCTTTCCTGCAAAGTAAAAAACGCTCCGCGAGGATGCACACTGCGGCGTATAAGGTAGATGTCGCAAGCGACCGCCGCAGGCGCGAGAATGTACCAAGGCACATTCTTTTTTGTAACAGAATGTGGAGAACTTTTGGGATTTATGCTATGATGTGGATATGTGGAGCATATATGGAATGGATATCCGGCTGTTAAAAGAACACCCGGAATATAAAGAGCAAATAAAATTGCTTCCCACACGTTGGGAGAAGGTAAATAAAATAAAAAAAGAAGAGGACAGGCTGAGGAGTCTGGCAGCAGGCATATTGCTTTCCTATGGGTTAAGGGAAAATGGCATAGATTTAGATGCCTGTCAGCTTGTAGTAGGAGCTCATGGCAAGCCACAGGTGGCAGGCTGTGAGGGACTGCATTTTAATCTGTCTCACACGGGAAACTATGCAGTGGCGGTGTTTTCGGATGCACCGGTTGGAATTGACATCGAGCACCGGAGAGCATTAAAGCAGACGCTTTTGGATAAGTGCTGCACAGAGGACGAGCAGGCATGGATACAGGGCCAGCCGGATAAAGAAATGGCGTTTGTACGCCTCTGGACAGCAAAGGAAAGCTATGTAAAATGGAGTGGCGAAGGAATTACTTTTCCATTGAAGAACATCGCTGTTCACCGGAGGGAGGATGGTGTCGCATCTTATCCGAAGAAAGAGGGCATAGTACTTTACCGGGAAGGCATCCTGCAGCCGGTAAGCTTTGCAGAGTATGATGAGATATCGGATTACCATATCTGTGTGTGCACGGATTCTGAGAAAGAAAATGCAGCAGAAATCTTGTGGTTACAAGAGGATAGCTTCTCATGAGCAGCGTCAGCGGATGATTCACATTTGCGGCCTGCTAATTATATAGCGGGGAAAGTGACAGAAAGGCAGAAGAACGATGAAAAAATATAACACTGTTATCTTTGACTTGGATGGAACCTTATTAAATACATTAAAAGATTTGACTGATGCAACCAATTATGCACTGGAAAAATACGGACAGCCACAGCACAGTATGGAGGATGTCCGAAAATTTGTCGGAAACGGCATCCGCAAGCTGATAGAACGTGCGTTAGAGGGCGGAGAGGAAAATCCGGAATTTGAGCATGTATTTGCAGCTTTTAAAGAATATTATGGTGAGCATTGTAACGATACCACCTGTCTCTATCCGGGCGTGGAAGAAATGATTGTTTCCTTAAAGGAGCAGGGCTATCGGCTGGCAATCGTTTCGAATAAAGCAGATTTTGCGGTAAAAGAATTACAGCAGATTTATTTTAAGGGAAAGATTGAAGTTGCCATCGGTGAAAAAGAAGGCATTCGTAAGAAACCGGCACCTGACACTGTTATGCAGGCATTAAAAGAGCTTGGAAGCAGCAGCGAAGAGGCAGTTTATGTAGGGGATTCTGATGTGGACATTGCAACAGCAGCAAATTCCGGCATGCCATGTATCAGCGTGACCTGGGGATTCCGGGATGTGCCATTTTTAAAAGAGCATGGAGCAACACATCTTGCCGAAAATACAAAAGAATTTTGTGCAATTTTAGATGAATTCAATGCGTAAAAAGGAGAAAGGCAAATGGAAATTATCCGACAGATGCAGGAGCGGGAGGACTTTACCGAACGGGAAAGAAATATTCGGGATTATCTGATGGAACATCCGGAGTCTATCATTTCCATGACAGCGAAGCAGTTAGGGGAAGTTTCTTATAGCAGTACCGCTGCCGTAAGCCGTTTTTGCCGGAAAATCGGCTGTCAGGATTATGGAGAATTCCGGCTGCGTTTCTTAAGTGAATTGCAGAGTACGGAAGAAGGACAGGAGACATCTGCAGAGCATTTTATAATACAGCAGCAGGAAAATGTCATGACCATTATGAATAAGATTGCGGACATCGATACCCTTGCCGTTGAAAAGACAAAGCGTCTTCTTACGATTGATCAGCTGGCGCGGGTTGGGAAAATGGTGCATGAAGCCAAGTACATTGATTTCTATGCCTTTGACATGAATATACATCTGGCACGGTACGGCTGCAGCCAGTTCTTCCATTGTGATAAGGTAGCAAATACTTACACGGAAGATAATATACAGAAGATGATGGCATTGCAGAATAATGAGAATCATTTATCCATCATGATCAGTCATACCGGAAATAATAAGAAGCTGGTGGAACTGGTAAAGGATTTACATCGGGCGAAAGCAAAAACAATCCTGATTACATCCCAGGGCAAAAGCCGGATGAAAGCATATGTGGATGAGGTTCTGCTGACACCAAGAACACTGACAGAGTGTGGAAGTATCCGTATGGAAGGACTGTGGACAGCGGCATTTTCCGCAGCAACAAAATACCTTCTGGATGTTATGTTTGCCATGGAATTTTCTGCCGGTTATGATGAAAATATAAAAATGAGCCGCCAGTATTATGAGATTGGTGCAAAGAGTCTGTGTTATACAGAAAAATCATAGCAATAAAATGAAACAAAATTTCAAGATTTCATTCAAAAGAGACGATTCTTTTGAAACAATCATTCAAAATCCGTCACACTTGTTGCAGAGAACAGAAAACATGTTATTCTTGGGCTGTAAGGAAGACATCGCCATATGTCCCTTGCATTTATAGCATGTTGGAGCCTGGAAAATATTTCCGGACTCCGTTCAAAAAGTCCAGCGGTGTGATGTCAAGAGATAAATAATAAAAAAATCATATATTTTTGCATATATCTCATAAAGACAAAAAACACCCACCTAAGCCCTG